>NZ_AP018786.1:377500-620000 GCF_003609995.1 Sutterella megalosphaeroides | reverse complement strand
CTTCTGCTGAGAGCGGCGCCAGGCGGCGACCGCTTCGGAGCATTCGGCGATGAGAGCGGGGCCCTTATAGATGAAGCCCGTAAAGAGCTGCACGAGCTGAGCGCCCGCTTCCATCTTTTCCACGGCGTCCGCACCCGACATGACGCCGCCCGAGGCGATGATCGGAAGTTCCCCCTTCACATGCTCGGCCACAAGGCGCACGACTTCGGTCGAACGTTCGCGAAGCGGAGCCCCCGAGAGGCCGCCCGTTTCTTCGGCGTGCAGGAGACCCTGAACACGCTTGCGACCGATCGTGGTGTTCGTCGCAATCACGGCGTCGATGCCGTACTTCATGAGCGTGTCGACGCAGCGGAGGATTTCGTCGTTTTCCAAGTCCGGAGCGAGCTTCACGGCGATCGGCACATGCTTGCCGTTGCGCTGCGCCTTGAGGTCGGCGCGCTTTTCGGTGATGCCCTTCACGAGGTGATCGAGTTCGCCTTCGCCCTGGAGCGTGCGCAGGTTCTTCGTGTTCGGGGACGAAATGTTCACCGCGATGTAGTCGGCGTGGTCGTACACCGCGTCGAGGCACTTCACGTAGTCGGAAAGAGCGTTTTCGATCGGGGTCACGGCGTTCTTGCCGATGTTGATCCCGAGGACGCCGCCGCGAAGGCGGAAGGCGTCGGCCGAACGTAGGTTTTCGAGAACCTGCACGACGCCTTCGTTGTTGAAGCCCATGCGGTTGATGACGCCTTCGGCGGGGATCAAACGGAAGAGGCGGGGCTTGGGATTGCCGGGCTGCGCGAGCGGCGTGATCGTGCCGATTTCAACGTGGCCGAAGCCGAGACCGCCGAACGCGCTCACGCGCGTGCCGTCCTTGTCCATGCCGGCCGCCAGACCGATCGTGTTCGGGAAGCGCACGCCCATCACCGTGACGGGATCTTCGTCGGGCATGTGGGTGATGAGCTTGTGAAGACCCGTGTGCACCACCCAGTCGAGGTTGGCCATCGTGACGGCATGAGCCGTTTCGGGGTTCATCGAGAAAAGAACGCGTCGCGCAATGTTGTAGAGCGTCATAAGAAAGCAGAAGCCGTGTCGTTGCGGGCGAAGACGAACTTGGCGCCCCCGCCCTGGGGAAAAACGGATCGGACGTCGGGGTCGGGGCTCGAAAAAGCCCCGCCTCCCGTGGAAACGCGGGATGAAATGGGGAAGCCGACCAACGGCGGAGATTATAAACGCTACTCCTTTCGACGGACCTTACGCACCCCCGTCGGGCATTGAATCGACGAAAACTTCCCCGCAGGGGGCCTCCCCCGGGTGGGGGAGAGGGTACCCCCCTCCCCCACCCGGGCCGTTCGGAACGGTCGGGACCGGGGGTGTCGACGGAAGGGGCGAGGGTTGAGGAGCAGGATGAGGGTGAGCGAACGCATTGCAGGAAAGCGGCCTCCGATCAAGGGGCGCAAAAATCTTTTCCTTGAATTTCAATGAGTTGACCATAAAAAGCTGGATTTTCAGCTGTTCTCTTACAAATTGTTACCTCTAATTGGGGTGGAGCGCGGAAATCATCCTTGACAACTCGAAAGTCCTCAGGCACAATTCAAGTCTCGCTACTGATTAGCGACGACAGAATTACCGCGGGGTGGAGCAGCCCGGTAGCTCGTCGGGCTCATAACCCGAAGGTCGGAGGTTCAAATCCTCCCCCCGCAACCAAACACAAGAACCCGTACCGATGACGATCGGTGCGGGTTTTTTGTTTTTTCGGCGTTCGGGGCAGCGGGACCCTCTCGAAAGTCTCTTTTGCGCACCCGTTGGCGCACCGTCCCCTTCGTTAGAATAGCCGTCCGTCGGGAGGGCTCCCGGAAACGCACGGCTTTCGGGAGTTGTTGCCTTCCGTCTCTCTCCCCTTTTCGCCCTTTTTCCGTTTTTCCCGGGGTCGCCGCTCCGTTTGCGGGCGGCCGCCCTTCGGCCCGAGGTGCCCTATGACCACACCCCTACCCCCCGACATGCCGGTGCGTCCCGGCTTTTGGAACGTTCCCCTTTGGGGAGAAATCGGCGTCTATGTCGTCGGGCTTGCCGCCGTCGCTTTGTGCGTCTGGGGCATCGTCCGAGGGATGAAGCTGACGCGCGAAGGCGCACTCGGAGATCCGTCGACCAAGACCGAAAAGGATCCGCAGGCTCTGAAGCGCACCCTGCGTGCGGTGCTCTTTGCGGACCGCATTCGGGAAACGGCCTTCGGGAACGTGCACGCCGCGCTCGTCGTCGGCTTTTTCTTCCTCTTTCTGGGGACGGCCTTGGCGACCCTCGACTGGGACATCGGCCACTACGTCTTCGGCACGCAGTTTCTGCGCGGCAACGTCTACCTCGCCTACAAGCTGATCCTCGACGTTGCGGGCGTTGCCGTGCTGGCGGCGCTTCTCATCGGGTTCGTGCGCCGCATGAAGAGCGTGACGCTTCCCCGCACGGACCGGTTCCTTTGGGCCTATGCGTCGCTTGCCTTCATCGTGCTTTCGGGGTACGCGGTCGAAGGCCTCCGACTTGCAGTCGAGCAGCCTCTCTGGATGAGCTTCTCGCCCGTGGGCTCCGTCGCGGCGAAGATGTTCATCGCGCTCGGCATCGAGCGTGCGGGGCTCGAATCCGTGCACGTTCTTCTTTGGACCGTCCACGGCCTTGCGGCTTTGGCCTTCATCGCAACGATTCCCTTGACCTTCTACGGGCACATGTACCGTACGCCCTTGTCGATCTTCCACCGCAAGGCCGCTCCTTTGGGGCGCCTTCCCAAGATCGAAGCGATCGAAGAGCAGGAAACGTTCGGGCTTTCGCACATCGAGCAGCTGTCCGCGCACGAGCGCTTCCAGTTGGAAGGGTGCGTCGAGTGCGGTCGCTGCAACGACGTGTGCCCGGCCGTGCGTGCGGGTACGCCCCTTGCGCCCCGCACCATCGTGATGAAGCTTCGCGAACGCGCCGAGCGACTCGCGGCGGGCCTTCCCGACGACGGGAAGCATCTCACGGGCGACGTCGTCACGCACGAGGAGCTCTTCTCCTGCACGACCTGCGGCGCGTGCGCCCGCGCGTGCCCCGCGGAAATTCAGACGCCCGACCTGATCGTGCGCATGCGTCGGCACTTGGCGCTTGAAGAAGGGGCCTTCCCCGAAGGGGCCGCGACGGCCCTGGAAAACACCGCCTCGGTCGGGAACCCCTGGGGGCTCGATCCCTACGAACGCCTCGACTGGGGGAAGGATCTGGATCTCCCCGTGGCGGAACCGGGCGAACACTACGACGTCCTTTACTGGGTCGGGTGTGCGGCAAGCTACGACCGTCGCGCCCGCAAGGTCGCGCGCGCCGTCGTGACGATTCTGCGTGCCGCGGGCGTCAAATTCGCCGTCATGAGCGAAGAGCGCTGCCACGGCGAATTCGCGCGTCGTCTCGGCGAAGAGTACCTCTTCCAGACGGCCGCGCAGGAGAACATCGAGAATTTCGCGAACTATGCGTTCGACCGGATCCTCACGGCCTGCCCGCACTGCTTCAATACGCTTGCGAACGAATACCCGACCTTCGAAGGCTTCCCCGAGGTGCCGGTCGTCGACCACGCAACCTTCATCCGGGAGTTGATCGAAGCCGGGCGCCTTGCGGGGATCTCCCCCGACGCGACCGCGACAGTCTACCACGACCCCTGCTACCTCGCGCGCTTGAACGGCGTGACGAACGCGCCCCGCTCCGTGCTCGACGCCGCCACCCGTCCCCTCTACCCCGAAGAGACGGGCGAAAAGACCCTCTGCTGCGGCGCCGGGGGCGGGCAGATGTGGGCCGAGACGAAGAACCCGAAGCCCGTCAACATCGTACGTCTCGAAGACCTCAAAAAGACGGGCGCCCGCCGCGTCGCGGTTGCGTGCCCGCACTGCCTCACGATGCTCGAATCGGCGAAGGCTACGACCGGTGACGAAGAAACGCTCGTTCGCGACATCGCCGAAATCGTGGCGGAACGCCTGACGGAAACGAAGGGCGAGAAGTGCGAAGAGGCCGAAGCGAAAGCCGAAGCCTGACGTCGCGCCCGACCGTTCCGCTTTCCTTTTGCCGTCCGGGCACGCGAAACGCGTGCCCGGACGGCAAACGGGGGACGGAGGGAAGACGAAAAAGAGAAAAATCAAAAAGGCCGTCCGAACGTGTTCGGGCGGCCTTTCTCTTTTGTTCGTGTGTTCTCGTCTTCCGTGCTTCGGACTTCTCGAACTCAAAAGAGTTCGTACGGCACCGCGTCCGAGAAGTCGCGCTTGAAGGCTTCTTCCGCTTCGACGAAGGTGCGCATCGTGCGCATGTCGAGCGCCCGCTGCGAGTTGTCGGGGCTGTCGAGCACCACCATCACGAGGCGGCGTTCGCCCACTTCGCTTTGCACCACCATGCAGCGGCCCGCCGCGGTCGTGAAACCCGTCTTCTGGATGCCGATCTTCCAGGAGGGGTCGCCGATCAGGCGATTCGTGGTGCGGAAGTCGAGCACCTGGCGACCGGCGCGAACGCGCGCGGAAGGAAGGGTCGACGCGGTGCGGATCGTCTGATATTCGTAGACCGCGGAAACGAGCTTCCCGAGGTCGCGGGCGCTCGAATGGTTGCGGTTGTCGAGCCCCGTCGGGTCCGCGAAAAAGGAGTTCGTCATGCCGAGGGCTGCCGCCTTTTCGTTCATCGCACGAACAAAGGCTTTCTTCCCGCCCGGGTACGTGCGCGCCAAAGCATGGGCCGCACGGTTGTCGCTCGAAACGAGCGCCGCCTTGAGAAGCGCTTCGCGCGTCATCGTCATGCCGTTGCGAAGCTTCGACGTGGCGTTCGAGCGCACGTAGTCTTCGCGCGTGATGCGCACTTTGCCGTCCAAGGGGAGGTCGCTTTCCGCGATGACCAAGGCCGTCATGAGCTTCGTGACGGAGGCGATCGGAAGCGGAATGTCCGCGTTCTTAACGACAAGCTCTTCGCCCGTATCCTGGTCGATCACGTACGCGACGGAACTCCCGAGCGCGAGCGGATCTTCGGTCTTGCGCAGCCCCGCCAACGTCGCCTGCGAGGGCGCGGCCCCGGTGCGGCGGCGAAGCGACGTGCGCTTCATGTTGCGTTTTGTTTTCTTCGCCGACGTCTTTTTGGCCGTTGCCTTCCTGGCGCTCGTCTTCGCGGAGGTCTTCTTCGCGCCCGCGGTCTTCGCCGAATTTTGAGCGGTTTGCGTCGTTTGAGCGGCCTGGGCGGCTTGAGCTTCGGGCACAAGGATGCCGTTGGCGAAGAGAAGCCCCGAAACCGAGGCGGCGAGAACGAGCGTCTTCAACGAAAGGGAAGCGGAGCGAGCGAGGGCGGCGGAAGGCATGGATGCGAAGGGAAACTCGGGGCGACGAGAAAGCGCATCAAGGGGAATGCGCATTTGAAAAGGCCGGAGGGCGTCGCAAACCGACGCCCTCCGGCGAGTGCATCCCGCAATTTTACTCATCCGTCGGATGAGGTCCCTCTTCGAAAGCCCCTCTTCCTTACCTTTTGTTGCAAAAGGGCCTCTTCTGAAAACAAGGACTTGCGAGCGTCGCCCGACCCTCCGCGCGCTCCGAGACTCGGCGGCTCAAAGGCTCAGAGGCGCGCAATCGACGCCCAGACGCGTTCGAGACGCTTCACGCTCACGGGCATGGGGGTGCGCAGCTGCTGCGCGAAAAGCGACACGCGCAACTCCTCCAAAAGCCATCCGAACTCGACGAGGTGCGGATCGCGCTCGCCTCGGCGCGCCGCGACCGCGCGGAGCCACTCGGTCGTCAAGCGCTCCGCGTCCCGCATGCGGGTGCGGTCCCGTTCGGGGTCGTCCGCGTACCGATCGAGCCGGTAGACGATCGCCTTCAAATAACGCGGGTAGTGCATGAGGTTCGAAAGCGGCACCTGCGCAAAAGCATGCTTCGGAAAGAGCCGCTCCAACTGCTGCGTCACGTCCGCGACGAGTTCTTTTTCGGACGAGAGGCGCTTGAGCTTCAAAGGAATCGGCGCCGCTTCGCGAACGATTTCGACGAGCAAACGCGTCACCTCGCCCGCCACGAGCGTCAGACGCCCGCGCACGCTTTCGCGCCGCTCGCGGAAAGAGGCTTCGTCGGCGGGACGGGGCTCCGCCAGGGCGGTCGCATTCAGCACCGCGTCGACCACGTCGTTCGTGAGCTCTTCGATGTTTTCGAAGTTCCGTGCGAGCCCCGGGACGACGGACGCCTGCATCTGCTCGCGCCCGAGTTCGCGCAGGCTCCGTTCGACGAACTTCACCTGCTCCTTGAGGGACAGACGGAAGAGGCGTCGCAGCCCCTTTTCGTGCTCTTTTTGCGCTTCGCGCGGGTCGTCGAACACTTCGATCGCGCAGACCGTCCCCTTGTCGACGAGCGCCGGGTGGCCGATCAGGGTCTGACCCCCGCGGGAGATTTCCATGAGTTCGGGGAGTTCCCCGAAATCCCAATCCGTCACCGCGTCGGACAAATCGGCCGCCACGGCCGCGTCCTGCTGCGCGACGCTTCGGAAGGTTTCCTGGGCGGCTTCGCCGAGTTCGGCGCGGAGTTCCGCAAGATTGCGCCCCATGCCGAGCTGACGCCCGTGCTCGTCCACCACCTTGAAATTCATGATGAGGTGCGCGGGGAGCTGCTCCGACTTGAAGTCGCTCGCGCGGCACGGTACGCCCGTCGTTTCGCGCACGTCCGCTTCAAGCGCTTCGACAAACGGGCGCGTGCGCTCGGCCGCATCGGCGTGGCGCTCGCAAAAGCCCGCCGCATAGTCCGCAAGCGGCACGCAGTTGCGGCGCACCTTCTGCGGGAGCGTCTTCAAAAGGACCTGCGCCTTTTCCTTCATCATCCCGGGGACGAGCCACTCGCAGCGCACGGCGTCGACCTGGTTGAGCGCAAACAAGGGCACCGTGAGCGTCACCCCGTCGCGCACCGACCCCGGCTCGAAGTGGTACGTGAGCGGCATCGTCACGCCCGCCATTTCCAAGGACTTCGGGAAGTAGGCCGTGGCGGCTCCCGCCGCCTCGTGCCGCATGAGTTCGTCCTTCGAGAGACGAAGGCGCTTTTCCTCCTCGGGCGTGAGGTCCTTCAGCCACGCTTCGAGCGTGCGGACCGAGGACACGTTCTCGGGGATCACCTTGTCGTAGAACTCGAAAATCAGTTCGTCGTCGACGAGCACGTCGGGGCGACGGGTCTTGTGTTCGAGCTCGCGGATTTGCGCAACGAGCCGGCGGTTGTGGTGGTAGAAGGGGGCCTTCGCGTCGAGTTCGCCCGCGACGAGCGCTTCGCGGATGAAGAGTTCGCGCGCGAGCTTCGGGTCGTGGGGCGCGAAGGCCGTGCGACGCCCCTGGTAGATCGTGAGCCCGTAGAGGGTGGCGCGCTCGAAAGCGACCACTTCGCCGCGGCGCTTCTCCCAGTGGGGTTCGGACCACGCTTTCTTCAAGAGCCCCTCGGCCGCCTGCTCGATCCACTCGGGCTCGATTTCGGCCACACAGCGCGCGTAGAGCTTCGACGTTTCCATGATCTGGCCCGCGAAAATCCAGCGCCCGCCCTTTTTGGCGCGCACCGAACCCGGCCAAATCCAGAATTTGATCCCGCGCGCGCCCGCGTACGGGGGCGCACGGAAGTCGCTCTCGACCGTTTTGGATCCGATGTTGCCGAGAAGCCCCGTCAAAAGCGCGCGGTGCACCTCCTCGAACGTCGCGGGCGCCGTGTTGATGCGCCAGCCGAGTTCGGCAACGAGCCCCTCCAACTGACGCTCGACGTCGACCCATTCGCGAAGACGACGAGGCGACAGGTACTTTTTCTTCAGTTCCGTTTCGAACTTCCGGTTCGAGACCTTTTCGGCCTTCGCTTTCACGAACCAGTCCCAGAGCTTCACGTAGGAGAGGAAGTCGGACTTCTCGTCGGCAAACGTCTTGTGCGCCTGATCGGCCGCCTGCTGCTCGTCGACGGGGCGCTCGCGCGGATCCTGCACCGAGAGGCCCGAAGTGATGAGGAGCACCTCGCGCAGAGCGCCGAAGCGACTCCCCGCAAGGAGCATGCGCCCCAACTTCGGGTCGACGGGAAGTTTGGCGAGCTGTCGGCCCACTTCCGTCAAGGCGCTTTCGGCGTCGACCGCACCCAATTCCTGCAGGATCTGGTAGCCGTCCGCGATCGCGCGCGGCGGGGGCGCTTCGACGAAGGGGAATTCGCGCACGTCGCCGAGCTTGAGGCTCATGGCGCGCAGAATCACGCCCGCCAAGTTCGTGCGAACGATTTCGGGGTCCGTGAAGGGCGCACGACGATTGAAGTCGTTTTCGTCGTAAAGGCGAATGCAGATCCCGTCCGCAACGCGCCCGCAGCGGCCCGCGCGCTGATTGGCGGACGCTTGGCTCACGGGTTCGACGAGAAGCTGCTCGACTTTCGAACGGTAGGAGTAGCGCTTGACGCGCGCAAGCCCCGTATCCACCACGTACCGAATCCCCGGCACCGTGACGGAGGTTTCCGCGACGTTTGTCGCCAGGACGATGCGGCGCGCGCCGCCCGGGCGGAAGACCCGTTCCTGCTCGGAGGCGGAAAGACGCGCGTAAAGGGGCAGAATTTCGGTTGTTGCCGGACGGCTCTTCCGGAGCCAGTCCGCGGCTTCGCGGATTTCGTGTTCGCCGGGGAGGAAAACAAGAATGTCCCCGCGCCCTTCGGCTTCGAGTTCCGAACAGGCGTCGTCGATTGCGCCGAGAAGCGTGTGATCGTCCGTTTCGTCCGCGTCTTCGATCGGGCGGTAACGGATTTCGACGGGGTAGGTGCGGCCCGAAATCGTGAGGACCGGAGCCTTCTTCCCGTCGATCGCGAAATGCTCCGCGAAGCGCTCCGCGTCGATCGTCGCCGAGGTGACGATCACCTTGAGGTCGCTGCGCTTCTGCAGCAGGCGCTTGAGATACCCGAGGAGGAAGTCGATGTTGATCGAACGCTCGTGCGCTTCGTCGATGATGATCGTGTCGTAGGCGGCGAGCATGGGATCCGTTTGCGTTTCCGCCAGCAAAATCCCGTCCGTCATGAGTTTCACGGTCGCGCCCGGAGACGTTTGATCCGTAAAGCGCACTTTGAAGCCCACGACTTCGCCGAGCGGCGTCTTCATTTCTTCGGCGATGCGACGCGCGATGGAACTTGCCGCAATGCGTCGGGGCTGCGTGTGAGCGATCATGCCCGTGCGACCGCGCCCCGCAAGGAGCGCGATCTTCGGAAGCTGCGTGGTTTTGCCGGAACCCGTTTCGCCGCAGACGACGACCACGCGGTTGTCTTCGATGGCTTTGCGCACTTCGTCGGCGCGCGCCGAAACGGGAAGGCCCGGCGCGAGTTCGATTTTCGGAATCGGATTCTGTCGTTCGGCAAAGGAAAGGCGCGGGCGACGCTCGCCCTTGCGGCGATCGAGCGCGCGGCGGGCGTGGTCGGCCTCGCTTGCGTCCGAGGCGGCCGCACGATTGCGGGCTTCGGCGCTGCGGGAGGACATGCGCTCGGAGAGGCGCTCCAACGACTTCGGCCGGGCGCTGCGGGGTTCGCGGCTTTCTCGATTTTCGCGGAGTTCGCGATTGTCGCCGGTGCCGCGCTTCGATTCGTTTTTGGGGTCCCGCTGCCTGCCGCGATCGGAGCCGCGCTTGCCGTCGCGCTGCGTATCGGAGGCGCGGGCGGCCTCGTGCGTCTTCCCCTCGGGGGCGGGCACCGCTTTGTCGGCATTCCCTTCGCTTTTGAGCGCGTCGGCGCGTCGGAAGAGCGCCCCTTTCTCGCGGGCCGCGCCCGCGAGCATCGCGCCGAAGGCGCTCGTGGCGGCGTTGGGTTCGCGCACGGGAACGCGTTCCGACTCCGAGCGGGTCGGGGCGGACTTCGGGTTGCGAGCGGACGAAGAGGACGTTGCGGCCTTGGCGACGGGCACCGCGGGCTTCGGAGTGCTTTTCGCGGGGGTTTGCCCGCGTTGACGCGCTTCGCGCTCCCGGCGCTTCTCCTCGCGGGCCTCGGCCTCTTCGCGAAGGCGCTTTTCCTCCTCGCGCTTGCGGGAGGCTTCGAGCGCCCCCTCGACGTCCGTGCGGACCTTGTTGAATGCGGCAAAGAGTGCTCGGTTCGACATGCGGGAATGCCTTTCCAAAAAAACTGGTGAAATCGTTCGAGGCCGACATGTTAACGGCTTTGCAAACTTTCTTCCTCGTTGCGGGTGCTTCCCGCGGTAGACTTCGGAAAAACGACCGTCTCCTTGCGCACCCCCGCCCCTCGGGGGCGAAGTGCGTTTTGATTTTCGAGACGCGTCCGCAAGCCCAGCCGCGAAGGGCGCCCCGTGCGCACCTTCGCCCGTCCATACACCAACGAGAATAGGAGGACCGCCATGGCCCGCATGGTCCAGTGCGTCAAACTGAAGAAAGAAGCCGAAGGGCTCCAATATCCCCCCTTCCCCGGCGAACTCGGCGTGAAGATCTGGCGCAACGTCAGCAAGGAAGCCTGGGACGAATGGACCCGTCTGCAGACGATGATGGTGAACGAGTACGGCCTCAACCTCGCCGACCTCTCGGCCCGTCAGCACCTCATGGCGCAGTGCGAGCGCTACTTCTTCGGCGACGCCGAAGGGATGACGGTGCCCAATTACGTGCCGCCCGCGAAGTAAGTCACCCGCACGCGCCCCTCTCCGCTCTCTCGGGGAGGGCGCGCAAAAAGGCCCCGACACCGCGCTCTCGCGGCCGGGGCCTTTTTCTTGTTCGGTGCGCTCCGAGGAGCCGAGGGGCGCTTATTCTCCCTTCGCGAAGGTCTTCACGCCCTCGGTCGTGCCGAGAAGAAGGACATCCGCGCCGCGCTTGGCAAAAAGCCCCACCGTCACGACGCCCGGCCACATGTTGATTTCGGCTTCGAGCTTTTCGGGTTCCGCAATCGCGAGGCCCTTCGCGTCGAGAATGGCGTTGCCGTTGTCGGTGACGAAGTCGCGCAACGTCACGGTCGCGCCGAGCGCTTCGAGTTTCGCCTTCACGGCGCGCGCCGCCATCGGGATCACTTCGACGGGCAGGGGGAAACGCCCGAGCACGTCGACCTGCTTCGACGCGTCCGCGATGCAGACGAAGGTCTTCGAAACGGAAGCGACGATCTTTTCGCGCGTGAGCGCGCCGCCCCCGCCCTTCACCATCGCGAACGAGGGATCGATTTCGTCGGCACCGTCGACGTAGACGCCGATTTCTTCGACGTCGTTCATGTCGAGCACCTTGAAGCCGAGCGCTTCGAGGCGCTTCGTGGAGCGCTCCGAGCTCGACACGCAGGCCGGAATCCGCTCGCGGATTTCGGGCAGCAAATCGATGAAGCAGTCGACGGTGGAACCCGTGCCGACGCCGAGGATGCGGCCTTCTTCGACGTACTCGAGCGCGGCGCGCGCGACGGCGCGCTTCAGGGCGTTTTGATCGGTGGTCATAGCGTGTATCGGATTGTGCGAGCCGTGCGGGGCACGACCTCGACGGGAGTGAAAGTTGTCTCAGCGCGCATTTTATCGAAGCGCGGGGGCGCAAGTCCTGTGACGAACGGCTTTTTTCGTTTTCGAGGCGTGTTTATGTGCCCGAGCACAAACGAATAAGCTCACAATAACGGACTGAGCGCACACTCGCTTCGGGGCGCTTTCCCGTCGAGCTCTTGGAGAACCTTCGAAGGCCTTCGAGGGGCTCTTCGAAGGCCTCGCGGGGCTTTCCGCGGGTTTGCGGTCTTTGCGCCCGCAAGCGCTCCGTTAGAATCGTTCTCTTTTTCAACCGACCTTTGTACCGATGCCAGCCGATTCCTCCGTCACGGCGGTCGCCGACGCCTTTCAAAAGCTCACCACTTCGGATCAGATCCCCAAAGTCACGAAGTACGGTCTCTGGGCGAGCTGGGCCGCGCTCGTTCTTCTTGCCGCCTGTCTGATCGTGGTCTCCTTTCTTGTCATCGACTCGGAGCGGCGCGCCGAAGAAATCCGTCTGCAGCAGTCGACCGACCTCGTCGTGCAGTCGTTGGAGTCGCGCATCCTCGGCACGGCGGAACTCCTTCAGAAAACGAGCATGCGCCTCATGCAGGTGCAAAACGGGCGCTTCCCGATGGCAAGCGCCGAACTCTCCGCGACGACCCTCATGGAGGAGCGCAGCGAGGTGACTTCGATCGCGCTCGTCACGAAAGAAAACGAAGTGATCCGCTCGTGGACCTCGAGCGTCTCGCCCACGATCGAGCGCCGTCAGGTCGGGGCGCTCCTCACCGAGAAGGAACTCACGGCCGCCGTAGCCCGGGTCTTCATTACGGATACGTCGGAAATCACGCCGCTCTACACGCTCAAAGACACGCAGCTCGTTTATGCGGACCTGATCGTCCCGACCCCCTCCTCGCAGCAGGTGCTCGTTGCGCGCGTCGACCTCTCGCGCCTTTTGACGAGCGCCGTGCGTTTTTCCTCCAACGACCGCTACCGCTTCGTTTTTCTTGAAAACGGCGACTACGTCCTGGAGGGCGACCGCGAACAGTCGACGGACGCGGAGAGCGCCGTGCGGTACGAGGCGCCTCTGACGCTCCTCGGCCGTCGGAGCGACGTCAAAACGACGATCCTCGGGACGAGCTTCGACCATGCGCTCTCCGCCACGAACAAGGTCCCCGTCTTTCTCGTGGCGGGCCTCTCCGTGATGCTCGCCCTGACGCTTGCGTGGCTCTTTTACTACCAGCGCCAGCAACACCGCTCGCACCGGCTCCTTGCCGCCGAATATTCGCTTCGCCGCGCCATGTCGGAGTCGGCCGTGGTGGGCTTGCGCGTCACGGACCGCGAAGGGCGCATCATCTACGTGAACGAAACCTTCCAGAAGATTCTCGGCTGCGAAGCGTCGGATCTGCTCGGGCAGCGACCGCCTTACACCTACTGGCTCGAAGACATTCACGAGCGACTCGACGAGATTCTCAAGGCCGGGAACCCCACGCCCGAACCCGTCACGTTCCTCGCACGGCGCAAGTCGGGCGAAGTCTTTCACGCCGAAGTGCGTCTCTCACCCCTGGAGGACGAAAACGGGCGCAGCCTCGGCTACATCGGGGCGCTTTACGACGTGACCGCGCAGGCGCTCGCCCGCGAAGAGGTGTTGGCCGCCAACGACCGCTTCACGCGCGTCGTGCAGTCGTTGAACTCGTCCCTTGCGGTCCTTTCCGACTCGGACGAACTCTATTTTGCGAACCGCGGCTACGAGCGGCTTTTCGGCCGTTCGTCCGAAGGGGCCGTGCGGCTTCTCGAAAGCCTCAGGACGCTGCCCGAAGCCGAACACCGCGAGGGCCTCTACGACGAAGCGACCGAGCGGTGGTTCGACGTGCGCGTGCGGCCGCTCGTCTGGACGAAGGGCGAAAACGCGCGCCTCATGATCGCAACCGACATCACGGCCCGCCGCGAACTCGAAATCGCCCGCGAGCAGCAGCTGCGACGCGCCGAAGCGACGCAACGCCTCGTGACGATGGGCGAAATGGCAAGTTCCCTCGCGCACGAACTCAATCAGCCGCTTGCGGCCATTTCGAATTACGCCGGGGGCGCTTACACGATGCTCGAAAACGGGACGCTTTCGAGCGAGCGGTGCCGGACCGCCTTCGAGCGCATCGAAAACCAGGCGGTGCGCGCGGGGAAGATCATCCAGCGCATCCGGGGCTTTGCGAAGAAGACGGACGCGAAGCTTGAGCCCGTGCTTGTTTCGAAGGTGATCCAGGAAACGATGGAACTTGCGAACATCCAGGCGCGAAAACTCAACGCACGCCTGGAGATCGACCTTGAGGAGAATCTTCCCACTCTGAGGGGCGACGAAGTGATGCTGGAGCAACTGCTTCTCAATCTCCTCAAAAACGCCATGGAAGCTGTTTTCGAAAGCGACAACCACACGATTCGGGTACGGGTCGCACGCCTTGAAGCGCATCAAAACATGGTACGCTTTGAAGTCATCGACCACGGTCCGGGCATTTCCGACGAGGAAAAAGCGCGGCTTTTCGACGCCTTCTACTCGACGAAGTCCGAAGGCATGGGGATGGGACTCAACATCTGCCGCTCGATTGCGGAGCTTCACGGGGGCCGACTCGGCATCACCGACACTCCGGGGGGCGGCGCCACGTTCTCCTTTACCGTGCCCGTCTGGACGGGCGAGGCCTGAGACCGTTCGATGCCACCCGACCCTTAAGGAAGAGCCTGCGGCGCCGAGACCACGTCGCCGCAAGCCCGCTAAACTTTTAGAGCAATTATTTCGAGGAGACTGCTCAGAATGCTTCCTTACGACTACGGCGCCGATTCGAACGACGTACCCGGCATCGTCTATATCGTCGACGACGACCTTGACGTGCGCGATTCGCTCAAGTGGCTGCTCGAAGCCAACGATTACCGCGTCGAAGATTACGAAAGCGGCGAAACGTTCATCGCGCAGTTCAACGAAAACGTCCCGTCCGTGATTCTGTGCGACCTGCGCATGCCCGGCATGTCGGGTGCGGACGTTCAGGATCACCTCCTCAAGCGACGCGTCGACGCGCCTTTCATCTTCATCACCGGCCACGGCGACGTTCCGCAGGCGGTCGAAGCCTTCAAAAAGGGAGCGGTCGACTTCATTCAGAAGCCCTTCAAACAGCAGCAGGTGAAAGAGCTCGTCAACCGCATGTTGGAGCGCGCCCGCGAAATCCGCCGTCGCCGCCTCGAGATGCTTCAGAACCGCTCGCTCATCGAAAAGCTCACGCCCCGCGAACAGCAGGTGCTCGACCGCATCGTGCACGGGCGCCTGAACAAGCAAATCGCCGACGACCTCGGGATCTCGATCAAGACCGTCGAAGCGCACCGCGCCTCGATCATGGATAAGACGGGCTCGGGCACGGTCGCCGACCTGATGCGCGTCGTTCTCAAGTCGGAACTCTTCCCGCAGTTGAGCTCCACGCTCGCCGAAATCGTCTCGTCTCTGCCCGGTCACACGGCCGAAACGGGCCTTCCGCACTCGACCGAGGCCGAAGAGCGCGTCCTGCGCCACGACCGCTATCCCGGCAGCCGCTACTGATCGACGGATCGATTGAACGCTCGAGCGGTTTGAATCGGGTTTGAACCGATCGCAACCTCCGACGACGAGGCACTCCGAAAGGGTGCCTCGTCGTCGTTTCGGGGGACGAAGCGCAAACGCCCGCCCGAATACGCCCCGAATACCGCTACACTCGGAGAATCTCTTTTCATTTTCCGAGGACATCCCCATGACTGCCAGGCTTTTCAGCGGCAAGGCGCTTGCTCTTGCCATGGAATCGGATCAGAAAGTGCGCGCCGAAGCGCTCCCCCGCAACCCGGCGCTCGCCGTCGTTCTCGTGGGCGACGATCCCGCAAGCCGCGTCTACGTACGCAACAAAGTGCGGGCCTGCGAACGTACGAGCGTGCGCTCGATCGAGATTACGCTCCCCTACGAAACGACCGAAGAAACCGTTCTCGCCGAAGTCGCGCGTCTCAACGCCGATCCCGAGGTGGACGGCATTCTCGTGCAGCTCCCGTTGCCCGAGCACGTCGACGCGTCGAAGGTCGTCTCCGCCATCGACCCCGCCAAGGACGTGGACGGCTTTCATACGACGTCGGCGGGCTCTCTTCTTCAGGGGCTCCCCGGTTTTCGCCCCTGCACGCCCGCAGGCGTGATGGAAATCCTCAAAGCGGCCGAAATCGACCCCGCAGGCAAGCAGGCCCTTGTGATCGGGCGCTCGATGATCGTCGGCAAACCCATGGCGCTCATGCTCCTTGACGCCGACGCGACCGTCACGATCGCGCACAGCCGCACGCCGAATTTGCCCGAACTCTGCCGCCAGGCCGACATCGTCGTCGCCGCCGCAGGAAAGGCCGACCTCGTCAAAGCCTACATGGTGAAGGAAGGCGCCGTCGTGATCGACGTCGGCACGAACCGACTGCCGAGCGGCCGGCTCGTCGGGGACGTCGCTCCCGACGTCGTCGACCGCGCGTCCGTCATGACCCCGGTTCCCGGGGGAGTGGGCCCCATGACGATTGCCATGCTGATCGAAAACACGATCCGATCGGCCGAAGGTCGTCTCGGGAAGGCGCACTGAGGCCCGCATTTTCTTCTCTCTCATTCTCCGCTTTTAAAATACGCTCACATGTCGACTTCCGAACAGGATCTTCAGCAAACGAACCCCCTTCTTCAGCTCGACGGCCTCATCGACTACGCGGCCGTGCGCCCCGAACACGTCGCGCCCGCGGTCGAGGCACAGCTCGCGCGCGTGAACGCCGCGCTCGAGCACGCCGCCGACCCCGCAACGCCCGCCGCCTGGGACGCGGTGGTCGAGCCCCTTGAAGCGGCCGCGAACGACTTCGGCCGCACCTGGGGCGTGATCGCCCACTTGCAAAGCGTCGTCGATACGCCCGAGTTGCGCGCCGCCTACAACGAGGCGCTTCCCAAGGTGTCGGAGTGCTTCATCCGCCTCTCGCAAAACGAAGCGCTCTACGGGAAGTACAAGGCGATGCGCGAAAGCGCCGACTTTGAAACGCTCTCCCCCGTGCGCCGTCGCCTCGTCGAGCGCGAACTGCGCGACTTCGTCTTGTCGGGGGCGGCGCTTCCCGAAGCGCAACGCTCCCGCGTGAAGGAAATCGGCGAGCGACTGTCGGTCGTCACGCAAAAGTTCAGCGAAAATCTGCTCGACGCGACGAACGCCTACACGCTCGACCTTGAGGACGACTCGCGCTTGAAAGGGATCCCCGCCGACACGCTTGCGCTCTACCGCATGCAGGCCGAAGCCGCCGGTCGCACGGGCTACCGCGTGACGCTTCAGTTCCCCTCGTACCTTCCCTTCATGCGCTACTGCGAAGATCGGGAACTGCGCGAAACGCTCTACCGCGCGTTTGCGACGCGCGCGTCGGAGTTCGACGGGGGGCGCTTCGACAACACGCCCCTCATGTCGGAAATCCTCGCGTTGCGCGCCGAAACGGCGAAGCTCCTCGGCTTTGCGGACTACGGCACGTTGTCGCTTGAGACGAAGATGGCCGAAAGCCCCGCCGAGGTCATGGCGTTCCTGCGCGATTTGGCCGCCCACGCGAAGCCCGCGGCCGAGCGCGACATGGAGGAATTGCGCGCTTTTGCCCGCGAGACGCTCGGGCTTGAGGATCTTCAGAGCTGGGACCAGGCCTACGCTTCCGAAAAGCTCCGCGAAGCCCGCTACAGCTATTCGGACGCGGAAGTGAAGCGTTACTTCACGGAACCCGCCGTCTTTTCGGGCCTTTTCGCGCTCGTGGAAACGCTCTTCGGGATCACGATCCGCGCCGCGGACGCGAGCGTCTGGCACCCGACCGTGAAGTACTTCGAAGTGCTTCGCGAGGGCAAGATCGTCGCGAGCTTCTACGCGGACCTCTACGCGCGCGCGGGCAAGCGCTCGGGCGCCTGGATGGACGGGGAACGCACCCGCACGTTCCGCAACGGCGTTTTGCAGACCCCTGTGGCCTATCTCGTCTGCAACTTCACGCCGGGCGTCGACGGCGCGCCCGCGCTCCTCACGCACGACGACGTGACGACGCTCTTTCACGAGTTCGGGCACACGCTCCACCACGTCCTTACGGCCCAGACCGAATCGGGCGTCTCGGGGATCAACGGCGTCGAATGGGACGCGGTGGAACTTCCGAGCCAGTTCCTCGAAAACTTCGCCTGGGACGAGCGCGTCGTCGCGACCTTGACGAAGCACGTCGAAACGGGCGAAAAGCTCCCGCACGAACTCTTTGCGAAGATGCTTGCGGCGAAGAACTTCGAAGCCGGCATGGCGTGCGTGCGTCAGGTGGAATTCGCACTCTTCGACATGATCCTGCACACGTCGTTCGACCCCGCGCACGAGACCGTGCAGGGGGTGCTCGAGGCCGTGCGCCGCGAAGTGGCGGTGGCGTTCCCGCCCGCCTGGAACCGCTTCGCGCAGAGCTTCTCCCACATCTTTGCGGGGGGCTACGCCGCGGGCTACTACAGCTACAAGTGGGCGGAAGTCCTCTCCTGCGACGCCTTCGAGGCCTTCGAAGAAGCGGGCGTCTTGGATCCCGCGACGGGCAAGCGCTTCCTCACGGAGATCCTCGAGCGCGGTTCGAGCCGCGACGCAATGGAAAACTTCGTTGCGTTCCGCGGCAGGAAGCCCGCGATCGACGCGCTCCTGCGTCTGACTGGCATTGAAACGAAAGCGAAGGACGCCGCGAAGTAAGCGCTCGCCCTCAGCTCCGTAAGACCGTCCTTCACGCCGCCCGAAGCCCTCCGTGCTTCGGGCGGCGTTTTTGTGCCGTGCTTTCGAGTGCGGCCCTCGGGTTACACTACGAAGACGTTTTTCCGAATTTTCACTTTTGCGCGACCCGCGCGATCGCAACGAGGTTCATCCGATGCCCACCCCACTCACGCTTGCGAGCTGGAACGTCAACTCCCTCAAAGTGCGCCTTCCTCAGGTGCTCGACTGGCTTGCCGAAACCCGCACGGACGCGGTCGTCCTGCAGGAAACGAAGCTCGTCGACGAGGCGTTTCCCGTCGAGGCCTTGGCCGCGGCCGGCTATGAGGCGATCTTCACGGGGCAAAAGACCTACAACGGCGTCGCGCTCCTTTACCGACGCGAGACGCTTCGCGTTGCGAACCCCGAGCGCACGACCCTGAATCTTCCCGGCCTCCCCGACGAGCAGAAGCGCTTCGTCGCCACGGAACTCGCGCCCGCAGCCGGGGGCGAGGCCTTCGTCTTTTGCGGGGGCTACATCCCGAACGGCATGGAGACGGGCAGTTGGAAGTTCCTCTACAAGCTCGACTGGTTCGCGGCCTTGGAGCGCGTGACGGGGGAATTCCTCCGCACGAACCCGCGCCTTGTTCTCGGGGGCGACTTCAACATCGCGCCCGAAGACCGCGACTGCTGGAATCCCGCGGAGCGCGAAGGGCAAATCCTCGTCTCCAAACCCGAACGCGCGGCTTTGGCGCGCCTCATGCGCACGTGCGGCCTCTCGGACGCCTTCCGACTCTTTCCCCAGTCGCCCGAAACCTACTCGTGGTGGGATTACCGCCAGGCGGGGTTCGAGAAGAACCGGGGTCTTCGCATCGACCTGCTGCTCGTTTCCGAAGCGCTTCGCGCGCGGGTGAAGGCGAGCACCGTCGACGCCCGTCCCCGCGCGAACGCGCAGCCTTCGGACCACGCGCCCGTGACGCTTGCGCTTGAGCTCGACTGAGAAAAAATCCAATACGCTCGTCCTTCCGACAACCCTCGATCTTTCCCTGTTTTTCGCCATGCGCCGACCGCCTTGTGTTCCCGCCCCCGCCGCAAGCTCCGACCCGTCGGACGCCTCCGCGCAAGAGCCCCGATACGCCGAGGGCGATGCTCTTTGTGACGCCGTTTGTGACGATCTTGAAGTTCGCACCGCCCGCCGCCCGGATGAGAACGTCGAATTCCTCTCGGACTCCGAACCGACGCCGCTTCGCGTCGGGATCCCCGGGGACTTCATTCCGTTTGCGCTTCGCGACACCGAGGGCAACGTGGTCGGGCACGACGCTGAACTTCTGGAGCTTCTCGCCGAGCGGGCGGGTTTTGCGGGACGGGTCGTCCTGTGCGCCTCCGCCTGGAAGACCCTCTTTTCGGACCTCGTTTCGGGGCGGGTCGATCTTGTCTGCGGGGGCGTATCCGTGACGCCCGAGCGGTGCCGAACGGCGACGGCCCTTCCCCGCTACGCCCCTTTTTGGAAAACGGGGCTCGTGCGGCGCGAGGATCGGGAGCGCTTCGCGGGGCTTGAAGTCAAGGCGTTCGACAACGAAAACCTTCGCGTCGTCAAGAACCCGGGCGGCACGAACGAAACCTGGGTGGACGCGAACCTTACGCACGCCCGCGTGCGGCTTCATCCCGTCAACGAAGAAATCCCCGGTCTCATCGCCGCGGGCGAAGGGGATTTGATGGTGACGGACGTCACCGAAGCGCGCTGGTACGCGGCGCGCGACGCGAGGCTCGCGGTCCTTGCGCAACGTTTCACCCCCGTCGAATACAAGGCCTTCTACGTGCGTCGAGGCTTTGCGGGAGCGGAAGCTCTTCGGCGCGCCTGGGAGGATTTGGCCGCCGACGGGGCGCTTTCCGAGCTTGCGCGACGCTGGGGCATTGACGCGTGATCGATGCGCGATCGGCGCGCAAAGGCTTTGATGGAAGGGCGACGGGAGGCCCGCACGCGAGAAACCGCCTAGGCGAACCCGTCTAAGCATTCCGTTGGAGACCCACTGCGTTGGCGCAAGAGAGTTTTCATTTGACTGCGGGCCGCGCGCCGGAGCCTTTTTGCACGACCTCGGAAGGCCGTGCGCCGTGCTTAAATGAATCGAAGCGGGCCCTCCTTTTTGCCGAAGCGGCAAATCTCGGAGCCTCTTGGGGACGGGGACAACGCCCCGCCCTTTTTTCCAAACGAATCCCCGAATCAAGGAGATTTTCATGTTGAATCGTCGCACTTTGTTGAGTGCCATCGGTGTGGTGGCACTGAGTAGTGCCTCCTATTTTCCGATCGCCTCGCACGCCGCGACGATCAAGGGAGAAGGAAGCCGCCCCGTTCGCATCGTCGTTCCGTACCCGCCCGGAGGCCCCCTGGACGTCTCCGCGCGCGCGATCGCCGATGCGGTGGCACCCGTACTCGGTACGGTCGTTGTCGAAAACCGCCCCGGAGCGGGCGGCAACGTCGGCATGGCCTACGTGAAGCGCCGTCCCGCCGACGGGATGACGCTCGTCATGGGGGCCGTGGCAACGCACGCCATCAATCCCTTCCTCTTCAAGAATCTCCCCTACGACGCCGAAAACGATTTCCGCCCCGTGACGCTCGTCGCGACGGCGCCGAACGTGCTCGTCATCACGCCGGAATTCTCCGCGAAGACCGGCGTCAAATCCCTCAAGGATCTCGTCGACTACGCGAAGGCGAATCCGGGGAAGCTCAATTACGCTTCGGGCGGCAACGGCTCCGCCGGTCACATGGCGGGCGAACTTCTCAAGAACCGCTGCGGGATCGATCTCGTTCACATCCCCTTTGCGGGCGCGTCGCCCGCGCTTCTCTCGGTGCTCTCGGGCCAGACGGACCTGATCTTCGACAACCTCGCGAGTTCCGCCGCGAACATCCGTGCGGGGAAACTCCTGGCGCTTGCCGTCACGACGAAGGAACGGTCCCCCCTCATGCCCGAAATTCCGACCATGGCCGAAGCGGGGGTACCCGACTTCGACATCTACACGTGGTTCGGTCTGATGGTGCCCGCGAAGACCCCCGACAACCTCGTCGCCGAACTCTCGGACGCGATCCGTCCGGTACTCGCCGACCCCGAAACGGTGAAGAAATTCGCCGCGTTCGGTGCGGTCGCATCGCCCACGTCGCCCGAAGACTTCGGAAAACTGATGGTCGAGGAACGCGCCAAATACAAGGAACTCGTGGCCCTCTCGGGCGCGCGAGTCGACTGAGGCCGCTCGCTTGACGCCGACGCTCCCGCAAGCACTCGCGCTTTCGGGGGCGTTCTTCGTTGGCCCCCCAAGCTCGGTACACTTCTTCGTGGTTACCTCGAGGGCAAGGATCCGGAAGCATCGGATCCTCGCTCTTCGAGGCGTTTTCCGGCCGAAACCGCGTTCTTTCTCGAACCGTTCGAACCGTTCGAACCGATTGAGCCGCTTCAAGCGTTTGAAGCGGTTCGCTCGGCCTTCCCGTTTTGCGTCCGCTCGTGTTGCGGGCAAGCATCCGGGCTCCCGACCGACGGGCGCCCGAACGAACACTCATGCACATTCACAATCTCAAAGACTTCGCTGCGGGTCTGCTCTACATCCTCTTGGGGCTCGGCGCCATGACCTTCATCGGTGAGGGCGAGCTCGGAACGCTCGCTCAGATGGGCCCCCTCTACTTCCCGAAAATCGTCGGAGCCGGCTTGGCCCTGACGGGTACGGCCGTCCTTTTGAAGAGCCTCAGGCTCGGTGCGGCCGATGCGGACAACGCCGACCGCCTCAACCTGCACGCCTGGCGTCCCATGCCCGTTCTCGTCATTCTCGGAAGCGCCGTGATCTTCGCCCTGACGCTTCTTCCGTTCGGGTTCCTGCTCTCCGCATTCCTCACGGTCTTCGCGTCGACGCTCGCGCACCCGTCCTTTGCCTGGAAGCGCTCGGTGCTCCTTGCGGCGGGCCTGACGGCGCTCACCGCGCTCATCTTCGTCTACGGCATGGGGCTTTCCGTCACGCTCCTTCCGCCCGCGTTCGATCTCATCTGAGGAAATGACCATGGATTTGCTTCAAAATCTTCAGCTCGGGCTTGAGAACGCCGTCACGCTCACCAATCTCCTCTACTGCTTCGTCGGCGTGACGCTCGGCACGCTCGTGGGGGTCCTCCCCGGCATGGGGCCCGTCGCCACGGTGGCGATGCTTCTTCCGATCACGTATTCGCTCGATCCGTCGACCGCGCTCATCATGCTCGCGGGCATTTACTACGGCTCGCAGTACGGGGGCTCCACCACCGCCGTGCTCGTCAACATTCCGGGCGAAGCCTCGGCGGTCGTCACGTGCTTGGACGGCCACCGCATGGCGAAAGCGGGTCGCGCCGGAGCGGCGCTCGGCATCGCCGCGCTCGGGAGTTTTGCGGCAGGGTGCTTTGCGACGGTCCTGATCGCCGCCTTTGCGGCGCCCTTGACCGAAATCGCCTTCGAATTCGGTCCGCGCGAATACTTCAGCCTCATGGTTCTGGGGCTCGTGGGCGCGGTGGTGCTCGCAAGCGGGTCGCTGCTCAAAGCGATCGGGATGATCTTCATCGGGATCCTCTTCGGGCTCGTGGGAATGGACGTCAATTCGGGAGCTCTTCGCTACGCCTTCGGCGTCGACGAACTCATGGACGGGATCGACTTCGTGGCGCTTTCGATGGGGATCTACGGTTTCTCGGAAATCATCCGCAACCTCGAAGCCAACGCCGGTCGCGAAACCGTGCCCGAACCCGTGGGCTCGGTCCTTCCCTCGTGGAAAGACATCCGCGAGAGCGCGGGCGCGATCTGCCGCGGCACGGTCGTGGGGTCCTTCCTCGGGATCCTGCCCGGGGGCGGGGCGCTTCTTTCATCCTTTGCGAGCTACACGCTGGAGAAAAAGCTTGCGGGCGACAAGGCGGAACCCCGCTTCGGCGAAGGCAATATCCGCGGCGTGGCGGGTCCCGAATCCGCCAACAACGGGGGCGCGCAGACGAGCTTCATTCCGATGCTCACGCTCGGGATTCCGTCGAACGCCGTGATGGCACTCATGATCGGCGCCCTGATGCTTCACGACATCACGCCCGGTCCCCAGGTGATGACCACGAACCCCGGCCTCTTCTGGGGGCTCATCGTCTCGATGTGGATCGGGAACGTCTTCCTCGTGATCCTCAACCTGCCGCTTATCGGCCTCTGGGTGCGGCTCCTGCGCGTTCCCTATCCGCTCCTTTACCCGGCGATTCTCATCTTCTGCGCGATCGGCGTCTATTCGATCAACGCCAACACGTTCGACATCTGGATGACGATCGGGTTCGGCCTTTTCGGCTACGTCTTCGCGAAGCTCGGCTGCGAGTGTGCGCCGCTTTTGCTCGGCTTCATCCTGGGGCCGATGCTTGAAGAAAACTTCCGACGCGCGCTCCTTTTGTCGCGCGGCGACCTCACGACCTTCGTCGCGTCGCCGATTTCCGCCACGCTCCTTGCGGTGTCGGTGCTGCTCCTTGCGATCGTCGTCTTCCCGTCGGTGCGCTCGGGCCGAGAACAGGCCTTCCGAGAGGACGACTGACGGATCGACCGGACGAACGAGCCGCTTGGGCTCCGAAGCCGGATGAAAAACGGGCGCTTCCCTCGGCGGGGAAGCGCCCGTTTTGTTTTCGGTTTCGATGCTCGGAGGGGCTCAGCGCGTCGCCCGATCGAGCGTGTCGCACCAGAGAAGCGCGGCACGCAAGTCGCCCGAGGCCCCTTCAACGTTCTTTTCCGCCGCCCAGGCGACAAGGTCCTTTGCAAGAAACCCCGCCGTGCGTACGCCAGGGAGCGTTCCGACCTCGATGCGTTCGAGCTTGTCGACATCGAGTCGAACGCTCGGGAAGGCTCCGCACCATTCGGACTCGGGCACGAGGGCGCCCGTCTTCCCCCACACGACGATCAGGGTCGAGGTGCTGTCGGGGTCGTCCCCCGCATCGTGAAGAAGCGCCGTCATGTCTTCGGCCCAGAGCGATCGGGCCCGCAGCCGGTCCCTCAGCCACAGGAACGGCCACACGAGAAAGAGGAACCAGAAGGGTCCGCCCAAAATCCCCGCGACCGCAAGCCACGTGCCGTCTTTGACGCCCTCGAAGGTGAGGGCCGTGCCGAGCATCCCCCAGAGAAACCACACCATCCAGTAGCGGCGGCGCCGATCGCGGGCAACGGGCATGTCGACGAGTTTCCCGAGCCCTTGCAGGCGCGCGTCGACGTTCGTCGCGTCGTCGGCTTCGGAGGACGTTTCGACGATCGCTTTGTCGTTGTCCGGGTCGGTCATGTTCGTCATTTCCCTTCCTCCTTCAGCACGCGGGCGCGCAGCTGCCCGCACCCGCCGTCGACGTCCTGGGCGGCCGAGTCGCGAAGCGTCGCAACAATCCCCGCCGCGCGCAGGCGCGCGACGAGCGCCCGGGCATGTTCGGGCTCGGGACGGCGGTAGGGGCTCCCTTCGACGGCGTTGACCGGAATGAAGTTCACCATCGCGTACTGACCGGAGAGGCGTCGCGCGAGTTCGTCGATTTCTTCGAACGAGTCGTTCACGCCCGCCATCAGGGTCCATTCGTACTGCACGGGGTAGCCCGAGAAGCGCGCGTAGCGCTCCGCCGCATCCGTCAGAGCCTCGACCGTCATGCGCGTGCCGCGGGGAAGAAGCGTGCGGCGTTTCACTTCGTCGATCGCGTGAAGCGATACGGCGAGCGCGGGCCGCACGCGCGAGGCGAAAAGTTCGTTGAAAAGCCGCTCGTCCCCGACCGTCGAAATGACGAGGTCCTTGTGCCCGAAGTCGCCGTACTCGGCGAGAAACCGCACGGCCGAAAGGACGTTCCTCAGGTTGTGGGAGGGTTCGCCCATCCCCATGAAGACGATTTTCTTCGTAAGGGGCCGCAAGGCTCGGGCCGTTGCCGCCTGCGCGGCGATTTCAAGGTCCGAAAGCTGCCGCACGAGTCCGCCCTTCCCCGTCATGCAAAAAACGCACCCGACGGCGCAGCCCATCTGGGTCGAAACGCACACGCCGCGTCGCGGCAGCAACACGCACTCGACCGTTTGACGGTCGGCAAGCGTCACGAGAAGACGTTCGCTCTCGGGATCGGCCCCGGGGTGGCGGGAGCGCACCGACAAAACCGCCGCCATGCGGGCGCGCCAGGCGGCAAGCCCCTCGCGCACGCGCTTCGGGAAGCGTTCGTCCGACGCGTCGGGCCAGGCGGCGCGTCCGAGGTACGCGCGAAAGAGCGTGCGCACGTGCTGGGGCTTCGCGCCGAGCGCTTCGAGCGCGATCGAGGCTTCCTCGATCGAGGAAAAGGGCTCTGCCTCAAGGGCGGTTTCGGTTTCGGGGACGATGTCGATCCGGGCGCTTCGGCCGGGCTCGAGGACGGGGTCGGACATGAGTGCTCGCAGAGGTTCGAAGAAAAACGCTTCGGACCATCCGAAGCGGCCGTCATTCTACAGGGAAGGCGGTCCGCGCGACCTTCGGGCGGAGGAGCTCTTCGGAGCTTCGAAGCGTCGAATTCAGTCCTCGAGCGTCCCTGCGAAAAAGAGCCGCAGGGCGTCCCTCAGTTCCCGCTCGAACTCGGGCGTCGTATTGGGGCCGGGGACGGGCAACGCGAGAACGAGCGCGCGTTCGCGCCGTTCGCCTTCGACGCGAAGGCGCGTCGAGGTGAGGCGCCGCGCGGGCTCGACCGTACGCCCGAGCGCGGCGTCGATGCGGTCCGTCAGGGCGGGATCCCGCAGAGCGTCGAAGAGGTAGCAGGAAACAAGAACGAGAAGGGACGGCCGCCGCTCGGCAAGGAGCCGCACAAAGTCGTCCGAATCCCGAACGAGTTCCGTCACCTGTTCGGGGCCGCGCACCGCGCGCTTCCAGCCGCCCGCGGGCCACACGGCAAGCGAAAAGCGGCGCGCTTCCGTCTCAACGGGAAAACCCGCCGCCGCAAGCCACCCGAGGACGCGCCGTACGGCAGGCCCCCGGTCGATGCGTGCGGCCGTGATGAGACCGCGCGCGGCGGGCTTCGCACCGGGCTCGGGCTCCGGTCCGAAGCCCGGCAACAACACGATGAGAAAACCCCCGCGGGCGTTTTCGGGCGTTTCCCCCGTTCCGGGCGGGTCGCTGCGACGTCGTGCGCGGGCCATGGGTGCGGCTCCTCCCGAGCTCAGTCTTCGAGACCGAGCGCGCGGATTTTGCGTGTGAGCGTGTTGCGCCCGACCCCAAGCCGCTCGGCCGCCTCCATGCGGCGGCCTTTCGTGGCGGCCAAGGCCGCACGAACGAGCACGGTTTCGACGCGGTCGGTGACATGCCCCCAGAGGCCGGGTTCGTTGCGTTCCAGCCGTGCGACGACGTCCGCTTCGAGGGCCGCGGCCCAGTCGACCCAGTCACTCTCCGACCGATGGGCGTCCGCCCCCCCTCGGCTGCTCAAGTCGCTCGATGCGGTCGACGCGACCGATCCCGACTCGCCCGCCGTGCGCCCCTCGGGGCGCTGCACCTCGTAGGGAAGATCCTCGAAACGGATTTCCTGCGAGGGCGCCATGACGAGCAACCACCGGCAGATGTTTTCGAGCTGTCGGACGTTCCCCGGGAAGGGGAAGCGCTCCAAGGCCGCCAACGCTTCCGGGGTGAGGCGCTTGGGTTCGAGCCCCAATTCGACGGCGCCCGCCGTGAGGAAGTGTTCCGCGAGGGGCTTCACGTCTTCGCGACGGTCCCGAAGCGGCGGAAGCCGCAGGCGAATGACGTTCAAACGGTGGTAGAGGTCTTCGCGGAAGGTCCCCTCGCGCACGGCCGCTTCGAGGTCGCGGTTCGTTGCGGCGATCACGCGCACGTCCGCCTTGAGGGGTTCTCGGCCGCCCACGCGGTAGTAGGTGCCGCTGCTTAAAACGCGCAGAAGGCGCGTCTGAAGTTCCATCGGCATGTCGCCGATTTCGTCGAGAAAGAGCGTCCCGCCCGCGGCTTCGCCGAAGCGACCCGCGCGCGAGGCGCTCGCCCCCGTGAAGGCGCCCTTTTCGTGTCCGAAGAGTTCGCTCTCCAGAAGCTCCCGAGGAATCGCCGCCATGTTGAGCGCCACGTAAGGCGCGCGGCTACGGGGGCTGTGCTGCCAGAGGGCGCGCGCCACCACTTCTTTGCCCGCCCCGGATTCCCCCGTAAGGAGCACGGTGACGGAACTCTGCGACAGGCGCCCGATCGCACGAAAGACTTCCTGCATGGCGGGCGCGCGACCGATGAGGCCGTCGTCGACAAGAGCGGAACCGTCGCCGCCGACGGCGCCCGTTGCTCCCGCAGTGCGGCGCGCGTCGGCGCTCGGAGAGCCGGAGCCCGTTCGGGCCGAATCGCTTGAATCGTTCGAAGAGGCTGAGGCCGTTTTCCCGGCGGCAAGCGCCGATTCGGCTGCGGTTTCGGGTTCGAGCGCGCGCTTGCGGCGCGCGTACTCGGTTGCGGCGCGCTCGACCAGCTCCAGAACCTTCTCGATGTCGAAGGGCTTCGTCAGGTACTCGAAGGCGCCGCTTCGGTACGCGGAAACGGCGCTCTCCAGGTCGGAGAAGGCCGTCATGATGAGGACGGGCACCTGAGGGAGCGCCGTGTTGAGGCGCTCCACCAATTCCACGCCCGAGATTCCCGGCATGCGGATGTCGGAAAGGATGACGGCGGGCTCCTCGACTTCGCCCCGCTTCACCGCTTCGAGCTTCTCGAGCACCGCAGAGCCGTTTTCGAACGTACGGGCGGCGTGCCCCGCGCGCTCGAGCGCGCGGGAGAGCACCCAACGGATCGCACGATCGTCGTCGACCACCCAGACGGGAGCCGTCGATGCGGCAGACGCAGGGCGCGATGCGTCGCGGGACACATCACGCGAGTCGGCAGGAGATGCGGCACGGGGTTCGTTCGTCAATTTCGTTCTCCTTGGTCGTTGTCGGTTCCTAGGGGATGGTTGCGCGCGTTTCGGGAAGCCGCGGGCTTGGCAGGCTCAAAGGGAAGCAACACGCGAAAAACGGTGCGCCCCGGGCGGCTTTCAACGAGCACCGAGCCGCCCGCCTCTTCCACGTAGGATTTGACGAGCGAAAGCCCGAGGCCCGAGCCTTCGGCTCGGCCCGTCACGAGCGGAAAGAAAATCCGGTCGCGGATCGCCTCGGGAATGCCCGGGCCGTTATCGAGCACATCCAGGGCGAGCGCCCGCTTTCGGCGCACGTCCCCGACGAAGGCATCCCGCACGAAGCGCGTGCGCAGTTCAATTCGGGGTTCCGCAACCGCGCCACCGCGCAGCGCTTCGGCGGCATTGCGAACGAGATTGAGAAAGACCTGCGTGAGGCGCCCTTCGTCCGCGAGGACGGGCGGAATCGACACGTCGTAGTCCCGAACGAACGCCACCTCGGGGAATTCGTGCGCGATGAGGCTCTTCACGTGCTCGAGGAGTTCATGGAGTTCCACGGGCCCCGTCCGTTCGGCCGAGCGGTAGGGTTCCAACAGCCTTTCAACGAGGCGCGTCAGCCGGTCCGCTTCGTCGAGGATCACGCCCGTACACTCGCGGTCTTCGTCGCACGTGAGGTCGCTTTCCAACAACTGCGCCGCCCCGCGAATGCCGCCCAAGGGGTTCTTCACTTCGTGCGCGAGGTTGCGAAGAAGCTCCCGATTCGCGCGCGCGACTTCGGCTTCGAGACGCCGCCGCTCGTCCCGAAGGACGTCCGTCAAATCGATCGTCTCGACGAGAAAGGCACTTCCCGGAATGCGGGGCTCTTCCCAGCGGGAGAAAACCGCCCGAACGGGCCGCTCTCCGTCGGGACCGAGGTTGAAGTGCGAGAGAGTGGAGGCGGTCGCGATGCCGGAGACGTTCGAAGCGTTTCCGCTCCCGTTCGCCGAGAGCTCTTCGCCGTCCTGCGGTAGGTCGCCCCGTTCGGCGCCGAGATGCGCGACGAGCGCGCCCGTTTCTTCGACGAACGTCGAAAAGTCGAGCCCCGCGAGTCCCCGTCGGGTCTTCGCCGCAAACGCTTCCGCGGCGGCGTTGGCGGTGAGAATCCGCCCGCGGGCGTCGAGCACCCAGAGGGCGGTCGTCAACCGCTCCCAGGCGGGCTCGAGAAGGTGGTCGGTCGTCATGTCGGTGGAGCCTCTCGGGGGGCGCGTCCGATGCGCCGCGTGCGAAGGAAAGATGAAAAACGGGGCGACGCTCGGTCGGCGCCGCCCCGGCGGTCGGTGCCCGGAGCTCGCCCGCTTGCAAGCGGACGCCCCGGGGCCGAAACCCGTTCGGATCGTTCCGGTCCTTGTCGAACGAGAACGATCAGAGCGAGTAGTAGAGGTCGAAGTCGAGCGGCGTCACGGCCATCTGCGCGCGGAGCACTTCCTTGCGCTTCACGGCGATGTAGGCGTCGATCATGTCGTTCGAGAAGACGCCGCCGCGCGTCAGGAACTCGCGGTCCTTGTCGAGAGCATCAAGCGCCGCGTCGAGCGACGGAGCAACGGTCGGGATCTTGGCGTTTTCTTCGGGCGGCAGATCGTAGAGATTCTTGTCCGCGGCTTCGCCCGGATGAATCTTGTTTTCGATGCCGTCGAGACCTGCCATGAGGAGGGCCGAGAAGCCGAGGTAGGGGTTGCAGAGCGGATCGGGGAAACGCACTTCGATGCGACGGGCCTTCGGGCTCGTCACGTGCGGAATGCGGATCGAAGCCGAACGGTTGCGCGCCGAGTAGGCGAGCTTCACCGGAGCTTCGAAGCCCGGAACGAGACGCTTGTAGGAGTTGACGCCCGGGTTCGTGATGGCGTTCAAAGCGCGGGCGTGCTTGATGATGCCGCCGATGTAGTAGAGGGCGAGTTCGGAGAGGCCCGCGTAGCCGTTCCCGGAGAAAAGGTTCGTGCCGTCCTTCCAGATCGACTGGTGGACGTGCATGCCGGAGCCGTTGTCGCCTTCGATGGGCTTGGGCATGAAGGTCGCGGTCTTGCCGAAGGCGGCCGCCACGTTCCAGATCGTGTACTTCGTGATCTGCGTCCAGTCGGCGCGTTCGACGAGGGTGCTGAACTTCGTGCCGATTTCGCACTGGCCGGCGCCGCCCACTTCGTGGTGGTGGATTTCTACCGGAACGCCCTGCTGCTCGATGAGGGTGCACATTTCCGAGCGGATGTCGGCGAGCGAATCCACCGGCGTCACGGGGAAGTAGCCGCCCTTCATGCGGTTGCGGTGACCGAGGTTGCCGCCTTCGAGGTCAAGACCCGTCGACCAGGGGCCTTCTTCGCTCTCGATACGGTAGAAGCTCTTGCCGGGCGTATGGTCCCAGGCGACGGAGTCGAAGATGAAAAATTCGGGTTCGGGACCGAAGTAAGCCGTGTCGCCGATGCCGGTCGACTTCAGATAGGCTTCGGCGCGGCGGGCGGTCGAACGGGGATCGCGCTCGTAGCCTTTGCCGGTCGTGGGCTCCAGAACGTCGCACGTGAGGATGAGCGTGTTGGCTTCGCGGAACGGATCCATGCGCGCCGTGGCGGGATCGGGCTGCAGAAGCATGTCGGAGGCTTCGATGCCGCGCCAGCCGGTAAAGGACGAGCCGTCGAAGGGCTGACCGAGATCGAACGTGTCTTCGTCGATGCGCTCGGCGGGCACCGTGAGGTGCATTTCCTTGCCGAGGATGTCCGTAAAGCGCAGATCCACGAACTTCACGTCGTTGTCTTTGATCATCTGTAGCACGTCGGAACTGGACGTCATGGTGTTCTCCGTTGAATCAGGAAAGAGGGGAGCTTCGCGAAGCGGGCGAAGCGAACCGCCGAAAAAAGAAATCGGACCGCAAGGCGTCGAACCGCTCGCCGTCTCTCGGTGCGTACCTTTATACGCAGCAAGATTCGTGCCAAACCGAAAAACCGGTGAAGGACGACGAAAAAACCGAAGGCGAACGCCCGAGGGGCGCCCGGACCGACCGACGCGCGCCGCTTGCGGCCCGAAGCTCCCCGAAGGGCCTCGCGGGACCGCACGGCAACGTGCGCCGAAGATTGCGCTCATTATGCCCGCTTTCGGGCGCAGTCGCACCATATCGGTGCGAAACGAGGCGCCCGTTTTGTGCATGCTTGGTGCGCGGGCGGTGCGTGCGGGAACGAGCCTCGGGGCGGTTGGCGTGTACCCGACTGCCCTTTCGGGCCGGACACGGACTCGGGCATCGTCCGGGGGACTTTGCCGACGGAGGCGAACGAAAGTGGGAAGAACGGTTGTGCGAACGCGCGAAAGCAGTGCGTCGAGTCCTTCGGCGAAGGATCGACGCACCGTTTTGGGAGGTTGACGTGCGGGAAAGGTCTCAGCGCCCGTTGAATTCGGCGAGCGCCTCGGGAAGGAACGCTTCCTGAAGGTCCGAGAGGAAAAGAAGGCCCTTTTCCGTGGGCGCGATACGCGCGGGGTCGGCAACCAACAGGCCGCTTGCGCGCAACTCTTCGAGTTTGAGCTCGATCACGAAGAGCGGCACCCCCGTGCGCGCTTCGAAGAGTTCCGCGGGGACGCCCTCTGCGAGGCGCAGGGCGTTCAGCATGAATTCGAAGGGGCGTGCTTCGGACTCGACCTCAAAGGCCGTTTCCGCCCCCGACCCGCACGACTCGATTGCCGCGAGGTACTTGGCAGGCGACGCAAAGCGCGCTTCGCGCCGCACCGAAAAAGTGCCGTCCGGATTCGCGAGCGTCACCTTGCCGTGCGCTCCCGCACCCGCCGCGACGTAGTCGCCGTAGGTCCAGTAATTGAGGTTGTGGCGGCAGCGGCGGCCTTCCTTTGCATAGCCCGACACTTCGTAGCGGCGAAAACCCGCGTCGGCAAGCACCCGCTCGACGAGTTCGCCCATGTCGGCCGCAAGATCCTCGTCGGGAAGATCCGACGGGGGGCGCTTTGCGAAGGCCGTCCCCTCTTCGATCGTGAGCTGATAGAAGGAGAGGTGCGTCGCGGCCGAGTCCGCCGCTTCCCGCGCTTCGCCGCGCAGCATCTCGAGCGTCTCGCCCGGAAGCGCGAACATCACGTCGAGATTGAAATTCTCGAAGACGCGCGCCGCCGCGGCGACGGCGCGCCGGGCTCCCGCCGCATCGTGAATGCGCCCGAGGCGCTTCAGGCGCTCGTCCGAGAAACTCTGAATCCCGAGCGAGAGTCGATTGACGCCCGCCGCGCGAAAGCGCTCGAACTTCGCCTCGTCGGCCGTGCCGGGGTTGGCTTCGAGCGTGATTTCGGCATTCTCGGTGACGGGCCAGATCGAGCGCACGCCCGTAAGAAGCCGCTCCAGGGCTTCTCCCGACATGAGGCTCGGAGTGCCTCCCCCGAGAAAGATCGTTTCGATGGGGCGGCGCTTGGCGGCCTCGGGCCAGGCGGCAAGATCGACGAGCATCGCCTCGACGTAACGCATCTCGTCAAGGCCCGCAGGCGCCCGGTGCGAATTGAAGTCGCAGTACGGGCACTTGCGCACGCACCAGGGCCAGTGGAGGTACAAGGACATGGGCGGAAGGCTCGGAGCTTTCGCCCCGTGCGCCTTGCGGCGCGCGTCGAGCGTCGTCATCACATCCACCGCGCGCGCATGAGTTCGGCCATGGCTGCAAGCGCCCGGGCGCGATGGCTCACGCGGTTTTTCTCTTCGGCCGTGAGTTCCGCGGCGGTCTTACCGAATTCGGGCACGTAAAAGTGCGGGTCGTAGCCGAAGCCCCCGTCGCCCGCGGCCTCGTCGACGATTTCGCCCTGCCAGACGCCTTCGGCAACGAGCGGCTCGGGGTCCTCGGGGTGGCGCACCGCCACCAGAAGGCACGTGTAGTGCGCGCGGCGCGTGGCGGCGCCTTGGAGCTTCTCAACGAGCAGGCGGTTGTTGGCCGCATCGTCGTGCCCGCCCGCAAAGCGCGCGGAATGCACGCCCGGACACCCGCCGAGGGCGTCCGCGCAAATGCCCGAGTCGTCCGCCATGGCGGGCAAACCCGTTTCGCGCGCGGCGTGGCGGGCTTTCGCAAGCGCGTTTTCGAGGAACGTGCCGAAGGGCTCGTCCGCCGAACCGACGCCGAGCTCGCCCTGCGGGACGATGCGGATGCCGAGTTCGCCGAACATCGCCTGGAATTCGCGGACCTTGCCCGCGTTGTTCGAGGCGAGCACGAGGGTTTTCGTCGTATCGGGAGTCGTCATGAGTGTTCTTCCAAAGCAAAAACGGATGGATTCGCGTATCAGAGAGGAGCGGCGAGCGCTTCGCGCTGCAGGCGCGCAAGCTCCAAGTTGCCGCGCTTCGCGAGCGCCAAAAGCGCGGCGAGCTCTTCTTCGGAAAAGGGGACGCCCTCGGCCGTCCCCTGAATTTCGACGAACTTCCCTTCGCTCGTCATGACGACGTTCATGTCCGTGTCGCTCGAGCTGTCTTCGACGTAATTGAGGTCGAGCACGGGGCGGCCGTTCGAGACGCCCACCGAGACGGCGCTCACCTGCGCGAGAATCGGGTCTTCGGTGATATCACCCTTTTCGAGCATCCCCGTCACCGCGTCGCGCAACGCCACCCAGGCGCCCGTGATCGAGGCGCAACGCGTGCCGCCGTCGGCCTGGATCACGTCGCAGTCGATCTTGATCGTGAATTCTCCGAGCTTCTTGCGGTCGACGACGGCGCGAAGGCTCCGCCCGATCAGGCGTTGGATTTCCTGCGTGCGGCCCGTCTGCTTGCCGCGCGCCGCTTCGCGGTCGCAGCGCGTGCCGGTCGCACGCGGCAAAAGGCCGTACTCGGCCGTCACCCAGCCTTCGCCGCGACCGCGCAGAAAGGGCGGAACGCCCGCTTCGACGCTCGCCGTGCAGATCACCTTCGTGTCGCCCGCACAGACGAGCACGCTCCCTTCGGCGTACTTCGTGTAACGACGCACGAACACGGTGGGACGCAACGCGTCGTCCGAACGCCCGTCGGGACGGGCGGGATAAGTCTGGGTCCGATTTGCTTCGGTCATGAGTGGTCTCCGATGAGGAACGATTGGCGCCGTCATCGTAGCAAAGGCGCGCGCGACGGGTGAGAAACGAGCGCTGCGCTCGAGAGGACTCGGCGGAGAACGAAGAAAGAGCCGTCCGGTTCTCTTCCAACCGAACGGCTCTTCTCGGGTGCTTCTTGGATGACTCTCGAGCGCTTACTTCGTCGCCTTCGCGGCCTTTTCCTTCGCGAGGATGTCCATCACGGCCATGCGGCCCGAGTTGATGGCGAAGGCCGAGGCGGTCCCTTCGCCCACCTTCAAGTCGTAGCTGTCGCCGTAGACGCCGCCCGCGTCGTGCCCGGTCGCGTAGAGCCCCGGAATCACGCGGTCGTTCTTGTCGAGCACTTCGAGGTTTTCCGTCACCTTGACGCCGTTCAGGGACGTGAGCGTATTGAGCTTCCCGCGGATCACGTAGAAGGGTCCCGTGGCGACTTCGCGCAGGTAGTAGGGATCTTTGCCGAACTGGTCGTCACGACCCTGACGGGCGAATTTCGTCATGTTGTCGCACGAGCGCTTGAGCGTGGCGGGATCCATCCCGGCCTTCTTTGCGACCTCTTCGATCGTGTTACCCACAAAGACGTTGCCGAGCTTTTCATTCGCTTCGATCAGGCGGTCGAGTTCGGTCGCCTTCTGATGGCGCTGAATGAAGTTCCCGCACGGGTTGAGGTAACCCTTCCCTTCCGTTTCGAGTTCCTTCTTCGTCGTTTCGTCGAAGACGACGTACGTCCATTCGCCCGAGCGCGCGATCGCGTTCGAGGCGGTCGGCCAGTCGATCGTCAGTTCTTCGTCGAAGAAGCGGTTCCCGGTAGCGTCGACGTAAAGGAGTCCCTGACGGAAGATCGCGCGCAGCTCTTTGTTGGGCCCGTTGCAAATCGCCTCGCCTTCGGCGGGCATGAAGGCGCCGTTGATCATCATCGGACCCATGTTGTCGCCGACCGCCCCGACGGAAAACGCCATCTTGATGCCGTCGCCCGTGCGTCCCGGGGAGCCGACCGGAATCATCTCGATCCCGGTCGTCTTTTTGACGAGGTCGGTATCGAAGTTGTAGCCGCCCGTGGCGAGAATGACGTACTTCGCCTTGACCGTCACCTTTTCACCGTCCTTGTCGACCGCTTCAACGCCCGCAACGCGGCCGTTTTCGGTGATGAGCTTTTGAGCGGGCGTCGAGAGAAGCAGTGTGCCGCCGCCCTTCTTGAAGTGCTCCACCATCGCCTTCGGAAGCGACCCCGCCGACGGATAGATGTGCCATGTGAGATCCTTCTTGTCGCGCCAGGCCGTTTTGACTTCTTTCCAGTGCACGCCGTGATCCCACACCCATTGGATCGTGTCGCCCGAAAGGTCGACGAACTTCTTCATAAGCGGCGCGTTGAATCGCCAGTGGTGATACTGCGCCATCTGCTTGAAGGCTTCCGTCTTCGTGAGCGTCACGCCCGCCTTCTTCTGCATGAAGCTTTCCGCGGCGAAACTTCCTTCCATGAAGTTCCCCGCACCGCCCGCATAGGCGTTTTTCTCCAGCATCACGACGGAGAGCCCGCCTTCGACGGCGCTCACGCCCGCAACCGTCCCCGAGGCGCCCGCCCCGACGACCGCCACGTCGACGTCGTACGTACGATCGGCCCAGGCGGGAGCCGACGCGATCGTACCGAGTGCGGCGAGAGCCGCGGTGAGAGTCCGAATGCGCATAATCTTTCCTTTTTTTGAAAAACCTTCACGTTGAAGTCCGAACGGAGCACGAAATGCGAAGGAGTCCTTTTTCGCTTTGAGCTCCCGACCCCGTCATTTTCGAAATGCGCGGCTTCGCGCAACAGGTTCAAAAGAGCCGCTTCACGGTCGGGACTTTTTCCTAGAGACGCTCGAAAGGAAACAGTTCATCATCGGGATGATCGCCCCCTAAGTCGCCGACGGCCGTGCCCGCGGCGACGGGAAACGACATTAGGAATGCGAAAGGAAACCGACATGCCGAATCCGACCGTCTCGCCCATACGAAGCGGCGCGTCGATGCTCGCCGCGCTCCTCGACCAACGGTTCGACGCGGACGCGTCGAGCCGGCCGTCGGCCGTTGCACCCGAGTTGCGTTTGGCCTCGGACCCCGTGATGCCCTGGGTGACGCCGAAAGTTCCCCGGGTGCTCGCGGACCTCATGCGCGAAGTCGGTCGGACGGTCGAACTCGATGCGGGAGCGTACGTGTTTCCGCCCCAGACGAGCTTCGGCGCGCTCGTGCTCCTCACGGACGGGCTCGGGGCGCGCGCCTTCGGAAGTCCCCTCAACCAGAAGGCAAGTGCGATCGCACTCAGCATTCCGGGGCGTATTCTCGGCGGCAACCACTGCTTTTGGTCCGAGCGCCCCGGGATCGGTCGCTACGTGACGCTCACGCCCGCCCGGGTGGTGTTCGCGCCGCGCGCGGCCCTCAAAGCGCGGCTTCGCGCCGAGCCCGAGCTCCTGGAACTCGCCGCCGCCGAGCTCGACCTCTGCCTTCAGTCGGATCGTATCGGGTTCGGCGCCATCGCGCTTTTGTCCGTACGGATGCGACTTTTGCTCTGGGCCCTCACCTGGGGACTCGTCTACGGGGAGCTTGCGGGCGACCGCGTGCGCATTGCGCCGTCGCTTCCCGTCGAACTGCTCGCTTCGGTCGTAAGCGCCAACGTTTCTCAAGTAAAGCGCGACCTCGCCCTTTTGCGCGACGCCGGAGACTGGAAGCGCACCGACACGGGAATCGACGTGCGCGCGGCGCTCTTTGACGAACCGTGGCAGTGGTTGCGCCGCTCCGAAGAGCACGTGTCGCTCCATCCGCGTCCGGCCGACTGGCGGGTGCTCTTCAAAACGCCGCGACGACGGCTTGAGGCCGAACTCTCGGGGCGCCCTGTTCCTTGAGGGGGCGAAAGACCGAAGATCTTCGCCGAACGGCTTTTCGGTAAACCAAGAGGGCTTCTCTGTGGTTTCCCGTTCGGATCTTTCTTAAAATGCCGGGCACGGCCGGCCGCGGACCGATCGGGACGACGAACACCGCGGTGCCGTTTTTGTTTTTTCTCGAAGAAGAGGATCTCCATGGCCCATGTTTCCAGCATGACCGGTTACGCCCTCGCCGACGGCTCCACGCCGCTCGGCACCGTGGCCGTCGAATGTCGCGCGGTCAATTCGCGCTTTCTCGACCTCACGCTGCGCATCGACGACGCACTGCGCTTTACGGAGCCGCTCATTCGCGAAACGCTCCAGAAGCGCGTGGGCCGCGGCAAGCTCGAAGTGCGCGTGTCGCTGCGCCAGAACGACGCGGCAATGCCCGCCTCGGTGCACCGCGAATCGCTCGAACGATTGATGGCCCTTCAGCAGTCGATCCTCGACACGGCGCGCGACGCGCGGCCCTTGTCGGTAGCGGAGATTCTCGAGATGCCCGGCATCGCCGCGCATCCCGCCACGGACCGCGATGCGGTGACGCGCGACGTCTTGGCCGTGCTCGATAAGGCGCTCGAGGGCTTTTGCGCCGCCCGCGCCCGCGAGGGCGCGGCCCTGGCCGACGTCATCCGCGGCTACTGCGACCGCATGGAAGCGACCGTCACGGAAGTGCGCGGCGAGATTCCGCGCATCATCGAACACATCGAAGGCAAGCTCACCGAGCGCCTCGAAACGGCGCTTGCGCGCACGCTCACGGAAAAGAGCACGCTCGACCCCGCGGAAGTGTCGGACCGCATCCGTCAGGAAGTGACCCTCTACGCCATTCGCCTCGACGTCGACGAAGAGATCAACCGTCTCCTCACCCACATCGCCGAAGTGCGCCGCATTCTCGAAAAGGGCGGCCCCGTCGGTCGTCGACTCGACTTCATGGCGCAGGAAATGAACCGCGAAGCCAACACGCTCGGCTCGAAGGCGGCCGCGATCGAAATGACGAACGCGTCGCTCGCCTTGAAGATCGTGATCGAGCAGCTGCGCGAACAGATCCAGAACCTCGAATAACCGTTTCTTTGTGGGACCTACCATGACCGAACAGCTTCTCACCCCGGTGCACCCCGGGCGACTCTTTCTTGTGACGGCCCCGTCGGGTGCCGGCAAGTCGACGCTCGTCAACGCGCTCCTCGCACGCGAACCCGCCATCAAGCTTTCCATTTCGCACACGACGCGCGATCCGCGTCCGGGCGAAGAAAACGGCCGCGAATACCACTTCGTCACCGAACAGGAATTCCGCGACATGGAGCAGCGCGGCGACTTCCTCGAGTCCGCCCTCGTTCACGGCAACCACTACGGCACGAGCCGCGTGTGGATCGAAAAGGAAATGGCCGCGGGGAACGACGTCCTTCTTGAAATCGACTGGCAGGGCGCGCGCCAGGTGCGCGCCCGCTTCCCCGGCACCGTCGGCATCTTCATTCTTCCGCCCTCGATCGAAGCGCTTGAATGGCGTCTCAACCACCGCGGCACCGACAGCGCGCAGACGATCACGCGTCGTTTGCTCGGCGCCGGCGCCGAGATGGCGCATGCCTCGGAATTCGAGTACGTTATAATCAACGAAGATTTCGACAAGGCACTCGAGGAAATGGTCGCCGTCGTCACCGCAAGCCGTCTCGCCTTCGGGCAGCAGGCGGTGCGCCATCGGACGCAGTTTGCCGCGCTCGGCGTTCCCGTTCCTCCCGTCGCCTGACCGCCCGCGAGGGCTCAGAAGGGGGTGATGCGGAGGACTGCATCGCCCCGCTTTTCGTCGACATACGATCGACTTCCGACCCCCCTCTGCTTTTTTCACACTCACACGCTCCGAATCCAAATGGCCCGTATTACCGTTGAAGACTGCCTGAAGAAGATCCCGAACCGCTTCCAGATGGTTCTCGTTGCCGCTTACCGCGCGCGCCAGATCACGCAGGGCTACGCCCCGAAGGTCGACGCCAAGGACAAGCCCACCGTGATCGCGCTTCGTGAAATCGCGAAGGGCGAAGTGGGTCTCGAAATGCTCCAGCGCGTGCCGTAATATTGATACACGCACTGAAGCCCCCAGAGCTCCGTCGGCCGGACGTCCCGGGAGGTGCGCCAAGCACCCGCGGGGCCCGGCCGAATTTGTTTTCGGACTCGCCGTTTTTCGGCATCCCCGCCTTCGAGCCCGGGTGCCGCAAACTCCCGCGAAGCGCTTGAGTCGATCGGGGTTTCGGCAACAAAAAAACAACGCTTCCGGAAGGATTCCCGTCATGACCGTCGACATTCCCCCTTTGCCCGAGGACCTCTACGCCACGCGCGACGAGGTTCCCGACGCCGAGCCGCAGCCCTTCCCTCAGGCCGCGCGCTCCGTTTCGCCCTTCCGGTTTGCTCAGAAAAACGACAAGGTCGAACGGCCCCGCACCTACGCGTCGCCGCACCCGAGTCGTCTGCCCGACGCCGACCTGCCGCTTTTCACCCCCGAGCCGCCCGCGCCGATCGTCACCGCCGCGCAGCTCCTTGATACGATCAAGGTGTACCTTTCGCCCTCGGACGTCGAGAACGTTCGACGCGCCTACCGCTATGCCGACAACGCCCACCTCGGGCAGTTCCGCAAGTCGGGCGAGCCCTACATCACGCATCCGCTTGCCGTCGCGGGCATTCTCGCCTCCTGGCGCATGGACGCACAGGCGATTGCCGCGGGCCTCATGCACGACGTTCTCGAAGATACGCAGACGAGCAAAATCGAGATGACGAACCTCTTCGGCTCCGAAGTGGCGAACATCGTCGACGGCGTCTCGAAGCTCGACAAGCTGCGCTTCTCCTCGAACGAAATCGCCCAGGCCGAAAGTTTCCGCAAGATGCTCCTTGCGATGTCGCGCGACGTGCGCGTCATCCTCGTAAAGCTCGCCGACCGTCTGCACAACATGCGCACCCTCGGCGTGATGCGTCCCGAAAAGCGCGCCCGCATCGCCCGCGAGACGCTCGACATCTACGTGCCGCTCGCGCACCGGTTGGGTCTCAACAACGTCTTTCGCGAGCTGCAGGAACTTTCGTTCGCGAACCGCTACCCCTTCCGCTACAAGGTCCTCTACGAGAACGTTCTGAAACTGCGCAACGAGCGACGCCCCGTTCTTGAGCGCATCATGAACGAGACGCGCGAGCAGTTCGCCCGCGACGGGATCCGCATGCGCATTCTCGGGCGCGACAAGACGATTTACGGCATCTACAACAAGATGCGCGAAAAGCACCAGTCCTTCTCCGACGCGCTCGACATTTACGGCTTCCGCGTGATCGTGCGCACGCTCGACGACTGCTACCTCGCGCTCGGGTGCCTCCATCGCCTCTACAAGCCCGTGCACGCGCGCTTCAAAGATTTCATCGCGATTCCGAAGATGAACGGCTACCAGAGCCTTCACACGACCGTAATCGGTCCGGACGGAACGCCGATCGAATACCAGATCCGCACCGAAGAGATGCACCGCATCGACGAGGACGGCATCCTCGTTCACTGGCTCTACCGCGACCAGGACGCAAGCGGCCTTCAGTCCCGCACGACCGCCTGGCTCCAGAACCTCCTCGAAATCCAGCGCACGAGTACCGACAGCGCGGAATTCCTCGAAAACATCAAGGTCGACCTCTTCCCGAACCGCGTCTATGTCTTTACGCCCCAGGGGAAGATCATCTCGCTGCCGCGCGGCTCGAGCCCGATCGACTTCGCGTACGAAATCCACACCGACGTCGGCAACCACGCCAAGGCGGCGCGCGTGAACGGCGAACCCAAGCCCCTCACGTGCGAACTCCGAAACGGCGACAAGGTCGAAATCGTCACGAGCCCCGACGCCTCGCCCTCGCCCGCGTGGCTGGAGCACGTCCATTCGGGGCGCGCCCGCGCCGAAATCCGTCAGTACCTGCGCAACTGCCAGTTTGACGAATCGGTGAGGCTCGGGCGTCTGGCGCTCGAAAATCTGGCCGAAAGCGAAGGGGTCGACCTCTCGGCCCTGGCCGACGACGTACGCAAGCTCGTTCTCAAGGAGTTCGGGGCCGAGAGCCTCGCGTCCCTCTACGCCGCGATCGGCCTCGGGAAGTGTCTTCCCGCCGCGGTGCTCCACCGCATACTCACGATCCGCAACCAGGTGCTTGCCGAAAAAGGCGAACACCGGGCGCAGGCCGACAATCTCCCCGCCGTCGTCATCAAGGGAAGCGAAGGCGCGGGGCTTCACCTCGCCCCCTGCTGCCACCCGATTCCGGGCGACCGCATCCGCGGCTTCAGCCGCCCGGGGCAGGGTCTCACCGTGCACCGCGCCGACTGCATGCACGCCAAGCGCGGCGCCAAGGCCGATCCCTCCCGCTGGATGGACGTCCAGTGGAGCGACGTCCCGCAGACGGAGCCGCGCTTTGCGGTGCCGCTTGAAATCCTCGTCGACGACGCGCACGCGGGGCTTGCCGCCGTGGCCACGTCGGTGGCGAAGGCGAATTCGAGCATCGTCGGCTTGGCGCTTGACGAAGCGGACGGCACCTGCATCGTCCGCCCGATCGTTCAAGTGCGCGACCGCGACCATCTCGTACACGTCATGCGCACGATCCGCCAGAACGAGGTCGTACGCAAAGTGAAGCGCATCCTCGACGACCGCAAGGCCGGAAAGGAGCCGAAGGCCGCGAAGGGTCGCCCCCACGACGATGACGCCTCGTCCTGACGGAGACACCCTCCGTTCGCGAGCTCTGAAGCTCGAAGATCACCCCGCGCCTTGTTCGTCCCCGCGATGCCAAGCGCGGGGTTTTCGTTGCAAACGATCGGGATGCTTCCCGTGAGTACTTTCCCTCTTTCCCCTTGCGGGTCGCTCGGGCGTAGGATTTTCCGAACCGTTCGCACCGATCCGAACATCCGCAAGAAGCAAGAACCCAGGAGGAAGCATCATGACTCACATTCCGCCCCTTCGTACCGACGTTCTCGCGCGCCTTCAAGCGCTCAAACGCCACCCCGCCGTCGACGCGGCCCTGCGGGACCTCGAAGCGCACGCGCCTCGGGCGATGGAACTTCAGAAGTCGCTCTGCGAAATTCCCGCTCCGACCTTTCACGAGGAGACGCGTGCGGCGGAGATCATGCGGCTTATGAAAGCCTTCGGACTCGAAGACGTGTCAATCGATGCGGTCGGGAACGTGATCGGACGTTGCCCCGGTCGGGGTACGGGGCCGCGCCCCTTGCTCGCCGTGGGCGCACACATGGATACGGTCTTTCCGGAAGGCACCGACGTCACCGTGCGACGTGAAGGGAACCGCTACTACGGCCCGGGGATCGGCGACAACTGTGCGGGGCTTCGCGCGATGCTCGAAGTGCTGCGGGCGATGAGAGCGCACGGTCTCGCGACCGAAGCCGACCTCCTTTTCGTCGGCACGGTCGGAGAAGAAGGAAACGGCGACATTCGCGGATCGAAACACCTCTTTTCCACGGCCCCCGCGCCCGACGGCTTCATCGCGGTCGACAACACGGACGTGGGTCGAATTCTGCACACCGCCATAGGCTCCCACCGCTGGCGCTGCACGGTAACGGGCCCGGGCGGGCACAGCTTCGGCGCCTTCGGCGAAGTGCCGAGCGCCGTTCACGCCGTGTGCCTAGCGGGCGCGCGCATCGCGCACCTCAAGGTACCGAAGGAACCGAAGTCATCCTTTACGATCGGCACGATCCGCGGAGGGACGTCCGTCAACACGATCGCCCCGTCGTGCTCGGTCGACATCGACATCCGCAGTTACGAGAACCAACCGATCCTCGACGCGGAACGGGCGATTCGCACGGCGTTCGAAGAGGCGATCTCCGAAGAGCACGCCATTTGGGGCATCACGGACCCCGAGAAGATGCTTCGCGTCGAATTCGAGCAAATAGGCAACCGCCCCGCGGGACGCCGTCCCGACGACTGCCCCGTGTTGCAGGCGGCGCGCGCCGCGCAGTCCGTGCTCGGGATCGAACTCACGAACTACGGCGCCTCTTCGACCGACGCCAACATGCCCGTGAGTCTCGGCATTCCCGCGACGTGCCTCTCGGCAGGCGGCGTGCAGAAGCGCACCCACACGGTCGACGAGTACTACGACGACATCAATCCGCACCTCGGACCGCAGTTGATTCTCCTTACGGTGCTCGCCCTGGCGGGGTCGGTCGATGCGGGACTGAAGCCTCTGCTTCCGAAGCGCTCTTCCTGAGCGCCCGACCGCCGAAGCGACGTCTGAAGACGCTCGCTCCCTCACTCACTCACTGAAGGAAACGCCCCGCGGATCGCGATCCTCGGGGCGCTTTTGTTTCGGGGGGCGGCTCCAACCGTCCCGATCCGCGCTTACGGCAGGGGCTGCTCGTTCGTGTAGGTCACTTCGAGAATTTCGAGCGTTTCAACGCCCGCGGGGTGCGTACTCGTTGCGGGCGTCGGGAGCTTCACCTCGTCGCCCTCGAAGCGCTTCAAGAAGACGCGCGCGATGGGGCTCACCCAACTCACGTCGCCGTGCGCGACGTCCGCTTCGTCGATGCCGACGATGCGGATCTTGTGCTCCTCGCCCTTTTCGTCGGCGTAGAGCACCGTGGCGCCGAAAAAGATCTGGTCCGTGGGCGGACGCGACGCGGGGTCGACGACCTCGGCATTTTCGATGCGCTTGTTGAGAAAGCGGATGCGGCGGTCGATCTCGCGCAAGCGGCGCTTGCCGTAGAGGTAGTCGCCGTTTTCGCTGCGGTCGCCGTTGCTCGCCGCCCACGAAACGACGTTCACCACCTCGGGACGCTCGACGTTCACGAGGTGTTCGCGTTCGTCCAGAAGCCTCCGGTAGCAGGGGGGCGTCATGTAGTTCTTGGTGTTGGGCGGAAGTCCGGACAGTCGGACTTCGTCGTCATCGTCGTTGTCGGCCATGCGTGCCTCGTTCGGAAGTCGTTTCGGGAAGACGCGCGCGAAAAGCGGCCTCCTCTCATCGGTGTGCGACCGGTTGCGAACGCGCTTCTCCTTTTCGGGAGGGCGCCGCAAGCGGGGCGGATTCCGAAAATTATAGAGAGCCCCCGCGGGGTCGGAGAGAAAGCGCTTCGGAGGGACTTCGACCCTCAGCCTTGCAGTCGGTAGCCGACCGGGCGCATTTTCTTCACGACCCGACCCGCCGCCTCGGCCGCCTTCAGCCAGTCGCGCACCTGTACGGATTCGAGCCCCGTTTTCGCCTGGAGGGTGTCCTTCGTTTCGTACGCGTCGCGCTCGAACGCGCAAAGAAAGAGCTCGAGAAAATCCCGTTCGAGCACGGGCTCTTCCGAAAAGAGAGAGCGTTGCAGAGCGAAGCGCTTTGGCGTAATCGAGACGCGCGCCGCGTCGCCCGCGGCGCAGGCGCTTTTCAGCCACTTGGCGGCCTGCTTCTTGTGGAGTCCCAGCGTATCGGCCAATTCGTCCTCCGAAACGCAACCCGACAACCGTTCGCCCCACTGTGCGAGGAAGAGCCCGTAGAAGCGATCGTGCACGGTGGGTTTCGGCCCCTTGGGGCCCGTTTCGCGCGTCGAGGAGGTCGCCCCGACGCGTTGCGACTCGTCGTCGGGGACGAGCGTGAGGGTTTCGCGCTTTTCGGGCACGACGGGCGCCGTCGGTTCCGTCTGCGCAGCGGGCGCCACAGGAGCAACGGGAGCGGACTCGACCGCCGGAGCGACGGTCGCAACGACCTCGATCGAGTCCTCGGCGTCGGCCGAAAGTTCGGCGGAAGGCTTGGAAGGCTCGGGAGGCACTTCGGCGGGAATTTGAGCGGGGACTTGCGCGGGAATTTCGACGGGAACTTCAACCGGGCAACGCGCTTCGAGTTCTTCAAGGAGCGCCGCGTCGGCATTGCTCGCATCGTCCGCAAAGCGGCCGATCGCCTCTTCGTGCGCGAACACCGTCCCCGGCGCAAAGAGCGCGCGGAACCTTTCGTTCGAGGCGAGTTCACTCTCCGTGAGCGGCGCCGCACCGTTCGCAAGAAACGCCGAGCGGATCGCCTCCGGAACGTATTCCGACACGCGCGGGCGTCCCCAGCCCTTTTGAAGAGCGAGTCGGAAGCCCGGAAGGCGCTGCGCCCCCTTGTCGGATGCGAGTAGAAGGAGCGCGGACGCCGCCGCGCAGACGAACGTCTGGTTGCGATCCTTGCCGGCCGTACGCTCCTTGTCGGAGGGGACGTCGGGATCCGTCGCGGAAAGGACCGCGAGGACCTTGGCGTCGATCGCCTTCGCCCATTCGCGTTTGCGGGCAAGCTCAATGAGGCTCCCGTCGACGAAGACCGCGGCGCCCGCTTTTTCTTCGAGCGCCGTCATGACGACGAGACTCTCGGTGCCGCCTTCGGGCGACACGACAAGCGTCGCGCCCGCTTCCCGGGTCAAAGCCGCGATGCGCGTCGTTTCGGGCATCTGTCGGGCGGAGGCGACGTTCGGACCCACCGCGCCGATGAGGGGTTGGCGCGTAAAGAGCGCTCGGGGGCCGACACCGAAAAGAACGGTCGGAGCGCTCGAGCCGAGGCGCTCCGTAAGAAGCGCCGGGTAATCGGGATCGAGTTGCGTGAGGAGCCACACGTTCTCCGCGCGCCAGGCGCGAAGCTTTTCCAAGAGGCGCGCACCGCGCCCGAGAAGCTCGCGCAGCCGTCCCGAAGAGAGCGCCGTCGCGGTGAGGAAACGCGCGTCGCCGAGCAGCACCTCGGCCGACGACGCGTCGAGCAGCACCCCGGGATTCGAACCGCGCTCGCCCAGGGCGTAGACCAAGCGCGCCCATTCCGCACCCGTCAGGGGTTCGGCACTCCCGGCCGCTTCGACTCCGGAAGCGGGCGCCAGGGGCGCGGTCAACAAAAGGAGAACCAGACGGCTGGAGAGATTCATGGCGCTTCCAAAAACAGAGGACGGTCCGCCGAAGCCGAGAAGATCGAGCGTCGACGCCGCTTTTTCCGATCCTAGAAGAATACACGTTCGCATCGGACGCTTTCGTCGGCGCGCGGGAAGGCTTCTCGCCGAACACCCCTCAATACAACGACGAATCGTTGTGAGACCCCTGATTTACAGAACGCAATCCGAGCGTCGAAAATTCGGACGGCTCCCCGTCCACACTGTTGCGTTTTCGCACCATGCGCGCGAAGGACTCAAGCAATGGCCGGTCGGAAGCCCCTTGGCGATGCCTCGGTGCCTCGGTTCCTTGGAAGAGGTTCTCTTTTCCAAAAACGCGCTCGGGGTGCGGTCGAAAACCGCACCCCGAGGGGCGTGTCGGACTATTCCGCCTTCACTCCGATTCACTCCGAAAGAGCGAAAGCCTCGCTCACGAACTTATTTGAAGTTCGTCCACTCGACGTTGTGGCAATCGTTGCAGAGCGCCTTCGAGGGCTTGTGTTCCGCGTGGCAGGTCGTGCACTCGAGCGTGTTGCCGTAGTGCGCGGACGCGTGCGGGAACTTGTCGAAACGATTGGGCTTCGTCGGGATCTTGTCCATGGTGCCGTGGCAGCCGATGCAGGCCTTGTCGCTCGGACGCGATTCGGGCGTGCCCGGCCCGTGGCAGACGGCGCACGTTGCCTTGTCGCCGAAAGCTGCCATGTGATGGTCCTTCATCGGCACGCCCGCGAGCGTGGCGGCCTGCGCCGCGGCGGCGCTCATGAGGAGCGCGGCAAGGATCGTCGAAATCTTCTTCATGATATTTGTCCTTCCCGAATCAGGCCTTGCGAGCGGCCACCTGAGCGCCGGCAATGCGCCCGAAAACAAAGCAGTCCACCGAGGAGCAACCGCCGAGGCGGTCCATGCCGTGCACGCCCCCCGTCACTTCGCCCGCGGCGTAAAGACCGGGGATGGGCTTGCAAGTCTGAGCCGAAACGACTTCGGCGCGCGGCGTGATCGCGGCGCCGCCCATGCAGTAGTGAAGCTTCGGAGAAAGGCGCATCGAGTAGAAGGGGGGGTTCAATTCCGTACGGGTGTCAAGGGGCTTCTTGAAGGGGTCTTCCTTCTTGCCGGCGACGATTTCGTTCCAGTCGGCGATCGACTGCTTCAACGCCTCAACGTCGACGCCGTGGAGCTTCGCGAGCGCTTCGACACTGTCACTGCGCTTCACCGTCCCTTCGCGGTACGCGGCCTTGAAACCTTCGGCATGGTCGGCGGTCGCCTGGCTGCAGAAGCAGAAGGGGTAGTTGGGCGCATCCTTCGTGCCCTTTTCCAGAACCTTCAGCTGCGCTTCGGCGCGGGTGCGGCGGTCGGCGAGTTCGTTCATGAAGCGGGCGCCCGTCTTCGGGTCGATCGCCATGCCTTCCGCAAAGGCATAGTCCGCGAAGAAGCTCCCGGGACCCGCACCCTTTTCGTCGGGGCTCGCCCAGGGGCCGAGCTGGAACATGTCGAGCATCACGGGAAGCGACCCCGCCGCGAGCATCGCCTTGATCATCGTGGCGGTCGCGCCGGGCTGCGACGTGCATTCGAGCTGCGCGTAAGCGGGCATCGTGGCCGTCACGAATTCGTGGTCCTGCCCCCAGCCGCCCGAGGCGACGACCACGCCCTTCAGAGCGCGCACCGTGCCTTCGCGACGCCCCGTGTCGGTGTGCCAGTCGTAGTCGAACGTGACCTTCACGCCGCGAACGCCGTCGTCGTCGAAGACGAGTTCGTGCACGTTCGCGCGGTTGCGGAACTCAACGCCCTTCGAGCGGAGCCACTTGTGCATGGGAACGGTGATCGAGCCGCCCGAAGGCACCTTCGGAAGGTGCGCGCGCGGGGCGCTGTGGCCGCCGAGGCGAATCACCTTGTCCTGGAATTCGACGCCGCACTCTTCGAGCATGTCAAAGGCGCCCGCGGCGTTTTTCGCCATCGTGAGCGCAAGCTCCGGATGGTTGAAGCCGCGACCCGCGGCCATCATGTCGGCAACGAGCTTTTCGGGAGAGTCTTCGATGCCCTTCGCTTTCTGCATCTTCGTGAGCGGCATGCACATGAGCGCGCCGCACAGGGCCGAGTTGCCGCCCCAGGCTTCCATCTTCTCAAGAACGAGAACGCGCTTCACACCCTGCTTCACGGCTTCGTAGGCGGCGGAAAGACCCGCGAAACCCGAGCCGACGATGACGACGTCGTAGGTTTCGTCCCAATGTTGAGGTTTGACGTTTCTGGCCAGAGCTTCGCCCGCCGCGCCCGCGGCGAGAAGCGAACCGAGTGCCCCGCCCAAAACGCGACGGCGGCTGATGTGGGGATGTTCCATGAGATGTCTCCTTTTGGGTCGGTCTAGAATTTACACCAACCGTATAAAGAGTCATTCTAGGAAGAACCGTTTCTTTATACTACTAGGTTAAATACGGTCGAAATTGTTACATTCAGGAGATGAACCATGGCAACCGACACGTCCGACGAAGCACGCACGATCAAGCGGGGGCTTGCCCGCAAAAGCAACCGGCACGGTCGCGAGACGATCGAAGCGATCGCGCAGGCGGCGATGCAAATCCTCATCGAAGAGGGCGCAAGTCGACTGACCTTCGCTCACCTCGCGACGCGCACGGGCTTGACGAAGGGCGCGATCATGTACCACTTCCCGAGCAAGGAAGCACTCCTCGAACATCTGATCGGGATGTACCGCGACCGACTCGATCGGCGACTGCGCGTCGGCGAGCTCGAAGCGTCGATTTCCGAAAGCCCCGTCACCGACGAAACGGTGGCGGGCTTCATCGAGTGGTATCGCACGTTTCGCGGCGAACAGACATCGAACACCGCGTTCGGGCTTTCGGTGCTCTCGTTGACGACCAAAAACGAACGGATGCGTGAAGTGCTTCAAGGGTGGTACCGCGGGGTTTTCGAGCGTGTCGGGCAGTCGCCCTGCGGCGTCGACGCGCTCATTGCCGTCCTTGCCCTCGAGGGTCTCTTTTACCTGAGGCACTTCCGCATGGACATGATCGAAGAAAAAGACGTCGAGCACGTGCTTGAAGTGCTCGAAGCGCGGTGCTCGGTCCCCGCGCAGGACACGCGGGACGCCCGGGAGGAGGCACGGGAGACCGAACCGAAGGACGACTGAGCTCCTTCGGAAACGACGCTCGTCCGAGCATCAAGCGCCGACAAACAAAAAAACCGTCCGCCGGGGACGGATCCCGACGGACGGCAGGAAGAGGCGTCGGCCTCTTACGGGAGGATGGAGAGCTTCGGAGTCGTCATGAAACCGCGATCAGTTCCGTTCGGCGTACTTCGCGGCTTCGGCACCTGCCAGGGCGCCCGAGCCGATCGCGGTGGCGTTGTGTGCGCCCAGCCCCGAATTCGTGATGGCGTTGCCGATCGCGCCGCCCGCGCCGAAGAGCCCTTCGATGCGGCGGGCGTTCGACCCTTCGGGCCCCATCAGGATCGTGAAGTCGTCCGCGACGTGAACGGCGGCGTTCGCGATCGTATTGACGGCGCTCACGCGCACGGCGATGAAGGGGGCCTTCAGTACCGGCGTCATCCCGGAGGCGGGCGCACCGAACACCGTGTCGCCGCCCGCGGCGGCATCCGTGTTGTAGCGCTCGACCGTCTTCACGAAGGTATCTTCGGGGAGGCCCGCGCGACGGGCGAGTTCGGGAAGGGTGTCCGCCTCAACGCAGAGGCCTGCGGCCGCGAGGTGCGCCTTCTGGGCGTTCGCGGGCGAATTCGCGTCGAAAATCATCCAGGCGCGCTTCCCGGGCTGCTTCAACACTTCGCCGATGGGACGGCCTTTCCCGGGTTCGATCCACATCGAGCGCACGCCCTTCGCATCGGGTTCGCCCACGCCGTAGCGGTAGGGGTTGTCGGCTTCCGACATGAAGCGTTCGCCCCGGGCGTTCACCCACGGCGCCGCCGTCGTGAGGTAGAGGGCGCTTTCCGGACCGTCGATCCCGAGCACGGCGTCGTAACCGAGCATCGTGGAGCTTGCGGGATTCAAGGCGATTTCGCCGCCGTGATCGGCCACCCACTTGGGCGCGAAAGAAGTCACCCCCGCGCCGCCCGTACGGATGACGCCTTCAAGCGACGGGTAGAATCGCTTGATGCTCTCGGGATCGAGCCCCGAATAACCCGTGGCAAGCACCACGGCCTTCGCGTTGATGCGATAGACCTGCTTCGCGTCGCTCACCTCGACCGCTTCGACCTTGTCCTTCGTCGCGGTCACGTCCGTAGCGCTCGTCTCGAGTCGCACGTCGACGCCCGCACGGCGCACGATGTCGGCAAGGGTCGAAGCCATCGCGGGCGAGCCCGACGTGGTGTCGTAGCCCGAGTCGCCGCTGCGGTAGCCCGTCGCGGGGTCGCTCGTGCGGGCCACCGTGTAGTGGAGGAACCCGTCTTTGCCCCAAGGCGAGAGGACGAGCCCGCGCGTCGCGTCTTCGGGCACCACGCGCCAGCCTTCCTGCATGAGGATCGCCATGGCGGGGCCCGAGGCGTCCACGACGCGGGCGGCCAGATCCTGATTGAGCATCTTCGCGACTTCGGGCGACTTCATCGCCAGGGTCGCTTCGACGACGGTCTTCCCGTCGATCGAGTGGCCTGTACGGTCGTTGAGGGGCGTGCCCGAGTAGCTCGCCACATAGCCGCCGCACACCGTGAGGTCCCCGCCCAAGTAGCCCTTTGTTTCAAGGAGCACCACCTTGAGGTCGTTCGCCTTTTCGGGGCGCAGCGACCCGTCCGTCTTAGCGGAGAGCGCCGCCAGCATGCCCGCGGCACCGCCCCCGACCACGACCACGTCCGCGTCGAGCGCTTCACCGCGCGTCTTTTCAACTTTCGGAGGAACCTTGCGCCAAGCCGCAAGGTCCGCACCCGCCTGCTCGAGCGCGTCGGCGATCGCCCCCGTGACGCCGCGGCTCGTGAGCGTCGCCCCCGTCACCGCATCGACCGACAGCGACTTTTGCGTCGTGACGGCACGCACGACTTCGCGCACGGCCGTATCGCTCAAATAGGGCGTGTCGCCCGTCTTCACGTCGAGCACTTCGATCGAGCCGTCCGACGCAACGCGCACGAGCGCTTCGACGTCGCTTTTGCCGCCGCGCGCGCGGCCGCGGTATTCGCCGGGCTTCAGGGTTCGGGCGGCTCGGGCTTCAAGGAGCCCCGCTTCGCGCATCGCATCTTCGGCGGCCGCCTTCACGGCCTGACTCGTCACGGTTGCGCCCGACACGCCGTCGACCTCAAGGGAGTGCGCTACGGCAATGCGCTTTGCAACCTCCGGACCGGCTTCCAGACCGTAGCCCGGCGTTTCGCGGGAAGCGTCGACTTCAACAGCCGCCATGCGGCCGCCTTCAACGCGGACCGTAACTTCGAGCGGACCGCCCATGCCCTGCGCCGTAGCGCGATAGACGCCGTCCGCGGGAGCGGCGTTCGAGGTGCCGCTCATGACGGCCAAGGCCGAGAGCATCGAGAGAACCAGAGGTTTTTGCAAGCTTTTCATGATTGTTTCTCCGCGAACGGCACGCCCCCGAAGCTTTGGATCGGGAATGCGTCGCACGCACTTTTTCGGTTGGGTCACGGAAAAGCTTAGAAACCCGAGCGTGTAAAGACCAATGATGTTTCATCATGCTCGTCCATACGATTTACGCATAACAAAAGTGCAATTCGAGCGGAACCCGGGGATTTTCCGAGCCGATCGCGCGTTTCACCGATACGGAAACCGAAAAGCTTGCGACCGCGTGAAACGAAAAACGCCCGCTCGGTCGGACCTGAGACCGGGCGGGCGCGGGAGCGATGCGCGGCGAAACGGGCGAAGTGCCGCGCGAGCCGGGAATGTTCGACGAACGCAGAGGTTCGACGAGCCCCGGGACTTTTTGAAAGCGGAAAAAGGAGAAGCCCGCCGGGCTTTTCCCGACGGGCTTCGTATGTGGTGGAGAGGAGGAGGATCGAACTCCCGACCTCTGCATTGCGAACGCAGCGCTCTCCCAGCTGAGCTACCCCCCCACGGAGTCTTAGTCAACGAAGCGAATGTTCGTTGCTGAGGAGACGAATTATGCACGTCGACTTTGCGTTTGGCAAGAGCGCTCGCCAAAAATACCACATTTGCGGTATCCTTCTTCCTGCGGACGTCCGAACGTGCGCTCCCGACGGAGATAAGCCGAGCTTTCCCCGGCAAGCGCTCCCCGTGACCATTTCTCACGGTTCCTTCCCGTAAGAAATCGGGCGATTCCCCGACGGCTACGCGATAATGACGAGATGCAAAAAATCGACTTCCACTACAACGTTCCCAATCGCCTCTCCTATGCGGCGCTTGTGGCCCGCACGGTCCACAAGCGCGGGCTCTCGCTCGCGCTCTGGAGTTCGGACAGGGACCGTTTGAAGCACCTCGACGATCTCCTCTGGCGATTCGACGATCTCGCCTTTCTTCCGCACGCGGAGGCGGGCTCGCCCTTGGCCTCCGAGACGCCGATCGTGTGGTCGACGGACCTCTCGAAGCTTTCGGGCGACGTGCTGCTCCTGCTCGACGACTACCTGCCGCCCGCCTGGAAGGACGATTTCGAGCGCTTCACGCGCATCATCGACGTTGTGAGCACCGAGCCGCAGGAGTTGCAGCTCTCGCGCGAGCGCTATCGCGCCTACCGCGCGGCCGGCGTGGAACTCGCCGCCTACGACCGCCGTCACTAACACCCGAGAAGGACCCCAACGCTATGGACCGACAAGAGCCCGTCATCGACCTCGAACGCAGCGAGCGCAATGCCAAAACCCTGACGGACCGCATTCGCCTCACGTGGCGCGAAGTGCGCGATCTGATGACGGACGCGCCGGACGATCTGCCGAAGGAGCCGACGCTCGGCACGGCGCCCGCGACGGAACGCGCGGCAAAGACCCCCGAAACCGACCGTGCGGACGCCCCGGTCGCTGCAACTGTTGCGGCCTCTGCGACCGCACCGGCCGCAGCGCACGAAGCACCCGAGGCTCCCGCCGCAACCCCCGACGTCGCGACGGTTAAGGAAGCCCTTCAACCGGTCGCGCCCCGCGAACCCGAACCCCTGCGCCTCACGGACGAAGAAAAGGAGGCGATCGTGAAGCGCATCGCCCCGCAGGTCGAGGCGGCCGTTCGCTCGGCGCTGCGCGACACGCTCGACATGGTGCTCGCCAATGCGCTGACGCGCGTCAAGAGCGACATGGACCGGTCGCTCGGCAACCTGATCGCGCAGGCCGTGGCTCAGGAGTTGCGGCGCCTGGACGTCTCGGACATCGTGCGGCGCTGAGTATCCCGAAGCGATCGCAACCACGCCGCGCGAACACGAAAGCACCCTCGGGAAAACGCCTCCCGACGAGCGTTCGTGAGACAATCATGCACGCGCACGCATTTTCATGCGGAATCGACGAAGGACCCTCGCGGGTCCTTCGGCATTCCGACCCTCGGGAGTCGCCGCGACGCCATCGTGCGCCGCATCGAACCTGCGGCCCTGCGACCGGGCGCACTCCCTCGAATCCTTTGCCCTTAGTTGTTTTGTTGGTTAAAACGATGAGCGAATCCACCACGAACGAACTCGCCAAGAGTTTTGAGCCCGCGGAAATCGAATCCCGCTGGTACCCCATCTGGGAAAAGCGCGGGTACTTCCGCGCCGGAACCGATCCCGAAAAGCCGGGCTTCTCCATCCAGCTGCCGCCCCCGAACATCACGGGGATCCTGCACATGGGGCACGCCTTCAACCAGACGGTGATGGACACGCTCACGCGCTACCACCGCATGGCGGGCTACAACACGCTCTGGATTCCGGGCACGGACCATGCGGGCATCGCCACGCAGATCGTGGTCGAACGTCAGCTTGAGAAAGAAGGAATCGACCGCCGCGATCTCGGGCGCGACGCGTTCATTCAGAAGATCTGGGACTGGCAGAAGGTTTCGGGCGGCACGATCCTCTCGCAGATGCGTCGCCTCGGCGACAGCGTCGACTGGGACCGCGCCTACTTCACGATGGACGAGAAGCTCTCGAAGGTCGTGGTCGACGTCTTCGTTCGTCTCTACGAAGAAGGCCTCATCTACCGCGGCAAGCGTCTCGTCAACTGGGACCCGAAGCTCCAGAGCGCGGTCTCCGACCTTGAAGTCGAAAGCGAAGAAGACAACGGCCATCTCTGGGAAATCCGCTACCCGGCCGCGGACGGCTCGGAAGGCGTCGTCGTGGCGACGACCCGTCCCGAAACGCTCTTCGGCGACCAGGCCGTGGCGGTGCACCCCGAAGACGAGCGCTACAAGCACCTCGTCGGAAAGATGCTCAAGCTCCCGCTCACCGACCGTGAAATCCCCGTCATCGCCGACGAGTACGTGGACCGCGAATTCGGCTCGGGCTGCGTGAAGATCACGCCCGCGCACGACTTCAACGACTTTGAAGTCGGTCGCCGCCACAACCTCCCCATGCTCAACGTCCTCACGAAGACGGCGACCATGAACGAGAACGTCCCCGAGAAGTACCGCGGGATGGATCGTTACGCCTGCCGCAAGGCGGCCGTCGCCGACCTTGAAGCCGCGGGCCTCCTTGTTGCCGTCAAGCCCCACAAGCACATGGTGCCGCGCGTTGCGCGTACGGGCGAAATCGTCGAACCGATGCTCTCCGAGCAGTGGTACATGGCGATGAGCAAGCCCGCTCCCGAAGGCACCCTCTACCCCGGGAAGTCGATCGGCGAAGTGGGTCTCGAAGCCGTCGAATCGGGTGAAGTGAACATCTTCCCCGCCGAGTGGCGCGGCGTCTACCGCCAGTGGCTCGAAAACATTCAGGACTGGTGCATCTCGCGTCAGCTCTGGTGGGGTCACCAGATTCCCGCCTGGTACGACGAATCGGGTCGCGTCTTCGTGGCGCGCACCGAAGCCGAAGCGCAGGCGCAGGCGGGCGAAGGCGTGAAGCTGACGCGCGACGAGGACGTTCTCGACACGTGGTTCTCCTCGGCCCTCGTTCCCTTCTCGACCCTCGGCTGGCCCAACCCCGAAGGCGAAGACAAGGCCGCGTACGACCTCTACCTCCCGAGCAGCGTGCTCGTGACGGGCTACGACATCATCTTCTTCTGGGTCGCCCGCATGGTGATGATGACGAAGCACTTCACGGGGCGCGTGCCCTTCAAGGACGTCTACATCCACGGTCTCGTGCGCGACGCCGAAGGGAAGAAGATGTCGAAGAGCGAAGGCAACACGCTCGATCCGCTCGACATCATTCAGGGGATCGATCTTGAGAGCCTCGTCGTCAAGAACACGAAGGGTCTTCGTCAGCCCGAAAAGGCGCCGATTGTCGAAAAGAAGCTTCGCAAGAACTACCCCGAAGGCATCGCCGCGCACGGCGCCGACGCGTTGCGCTTCACGATGGCGGCCTACGCCACGCTCGGTCGCAACGTGAACTTCGACCTCAAGCGCGCCGAAGGCTACCGCAACTTCTGCACGAAGCTCTGGAACGCCACCCGCTTCGTTCTCATGAACGTCGAAGGGAAGGACTGCGGCACGGGTGCGACGGCCGGCCTTGAAAAGACCCTGACGGTCGTGGACCGCTGGATTCTCGCCCGCCTCAACGAAACCGTGAAGGACGTGCGCCGCGCCTACGAAGACTACCGTCTCGACAACGCCGCGAACGCCATCTATTCCTTCGTCTGGACGGAATTCTGCGACTGGTACCTCGAACTCACGAAGGTGCAGCTGAAGGGCGACGAAGCGATGCAGCGCGGCACGCGCCACACGCTCGTCACCGTGCTTGAAACGATCCTGCGCCTCGCGCACCCGATCATCCCCTTCATCACCGAAGAACTCTGGCAGAAGGTTTCCGTAACGGCGGGCGTTCGTGCGGCCGACGAAGAAACCTCCGTCATGATCCAGAGCTACCCCGAAGTGCGTCCCGAACTCGAAGACGCCGAAGCGCTCGAACGCATGGCGCTCGTGCAGTCGATGGTGGACTCGGTGCGCAATCTGCGCAGCGAAATGAAGCTCGCCCCCTCGACGCGCGTTCCGCTCGTCGTCTCGGGTCCCTCCGACGTCTGCGTCGAAGCGGCGCCCTACCTCCAGGCGCTCGCCCGCCTTGAGGCTGTCGAGCGCGTCGAAGAGCTCGACAACCGCGGCGCGCTCGCGCCCGTCGCCATCGTCGGCGACTTCAAGCTCATGCTCAAGGTCGAAATCGACGTCGCCGCCGAACGCGCCCGCCTCACGAAGGAAATCGAGCGCCTCGAAGCTCAGGTGAAGCAGTGCGAAGCCAAGCTCGGCAACGAACGCTTCGTCGCTCGCGCGCCCGCCGAAGTGGTCGCGACCGAAAAGGAACGTCTCGCGAACTTCGCCTCGCTCCTTGAAAAGCAGCGCGAACAGCTCGCGAAACTCCCCGCCGCCTAAAGCTTCGAAGCTCGCGGCACGCGGACGACAACCTGCGGCACGGTGAAGACCGGGCCGCACGGTCCAAAGGAAACGGGACCCTTCGGGGTCCCGTTTCCTTTTTCCCCGGCTGTCATCGGGAAGAACACTGAGGCACGCCCGCCGGGTCGCCCCAACCTGGGGCTTTCTTGACCTGATTCACCATGCCTTGCAGATTCCCTCGCACCCCGAGCGCCCTCACGTCATAATCGAATTCGGGCGAGCGCCCTTTTTTCGCGCCGCCCCGAGGACGTTGCGTCGTCGGGCGGATGCCGGAAGCGTTCGAGTTCGCGGGAGTACGGCCTTCGTCGTCCCGCCGCAACGCTTCGTTTCGGCCGCCCTCAACGCACCGTCCCGACGGTTCGATCGGGGACGCGGCCGCGCCGCGTCCCTCGGTCTTCGACTTGTGACGTCGGTGCCGCCCCTTCGGGGACGACGCCCTTCCGACTTGAAGGAGTAAGAGAAATGACGACTGTCGATACTCTCGTGAAGGCGATCGAAGAAAAGAAGTCCGTGGCCTTCAGCTACCACGGTCACGACCGCGTGGCTTCGCCCTATGCATGCGGCCTCAACGGAACGAACGAACTGAAGCTGGTCGCCCTTCAGACCGACGGCGGAAGCACCTCCGGCGTCACGCGCAAGCTCCGTTGGTACACGATCGAAGACATTCTCGGCCTCGAACTCTCGGACGCACCCTACGAAGCGCCCGACGCAACGGTCGAAGACACCGTCGCGCAATTCCTGAAGCTCTACGCCCGCTATTGATTCGCCCGAGCGACCGACGACTCCGGAACACCAGACTGGAGCCGGAAGACCGGTGAGCCGTGAGACCCCGGTAAAGACATCGAACACCCGAAGTCCGTCGGCACCTCGCCCCGAACCATCGAAGCGCGCCCATTGCGCGTTGCGTCCGGCAACGCAGGGGGCGCGCTTTTGCATTTCCATCGCCCGCCCGGGCGCCTGTGGAAAAACCGTGTGGAAAAGTCCGTTGCCGCATGCGGCGAAATCCGTCGATTCGCCTCGCAGACAGGTGCGCCCGACGTGTGAGAAGCAAGTACTCGCTATCGCGAAGAGAGCCGCCGCTTCCCGGAGTCTTTACGAGCTTTTGTTTGAAAAAGGAAAACGTCCGAGGAAGCGCCGAAGGCTGCGGGCGCTGTGGACAACCTGTGGAAGAAAGGGATGCGCGCGCGGGGCGCAGAGGGCGCATCCGGAGATGCGACGCGGAAAGAAGAGAAAAGGAAGGAAAACGCCCGCACGGTATTCCGTGCGGGCGTTGAACTTCTGGGGTGGGAAATGGGACTCGAACCCACGACAACCGGAATCACAATCCGGGACTCTACCAACTGAGCTATTCCCACCACAAAACTTTGAATCTTGTGGCCTGCCCGGCAGGATTCGAACCAGCGACCATCTGCTTAGAAGGCAGATGCTCTATCCAACTGAGCTACGGGCAGGTCGAATACTTTCAGGCTGATTGCCTAAAGGGATGGTCGGGGTGAAGAGATTCGAACTCCCGACATCCTGCTCCCAAAGCAGGCGCGCTACCAGACTGCGCCACACCCCGAGGAAGTGAAATATTATCTTTGCGCCCCGAAAAAGTCAAGCACTATTACATTTAATTACATCCGACGCGTCCCGGGGCCCGTCCTCCCGGTTGGCGCTCCGTCCGTTGAGGCGTTCGGGGCAAGTCTCCGCCCGGGCTCGTCGCTTTCGAAAAAGCGTTTCCAACCCCGTCTTTACGGCACGAGCCTTTCTCAGAGTCTAAAATATCAGCTCCTTTACACCTCATACCGTCAGGTTGAAAAATGAGCCACGAAAACGACAACTCCAACGACCCCCTGCACGCCAAGAAGAAGGCGTGGTCGGGCCGCTTCTCCGAACCGGTCGATGCCTTCGTTCTCCGCTACACGGCGAGTGTCGACTTCGACAAGCGCATGGCGCTCTCGGACATTGAAGGCTCCGTCGCGCACGCGACGATGCTCGAGAAGATCGGCGTGATTTCCGCCAAGGATCTCGAAGACATCCGCCGCGGCATGGACCAGATCCGCTCGGAAATTCTGGCGGGCACGTTCGAGTGGCAGCTTGAGCTCGAAGACGTGCATCTCAACATCGAAGCGCGCCTCACGGCCCTGATCGGCGACGCCGGCAAGCGCCTCCACACGGGCCGCTCCCGCAACGACCAGGTCGCGACCGACATCCGTCTCTACCTGCGCTCCGAAATCGACGAAATCGTTCGTCGCATCGAACACCTCCAGGACGTGCTCGTTCACCAGGCCAAGGCCGGTTCCGACATGATCATGCCGGGCTTCACCCACATGCAGGTCGCCCAGCCCGTGACGTTCGGTCACCACATGCTCGCCTACGTCGAAATGTTCGAACGCGACCGCGAACGTCTCCTCGACCTGCGTCGCCGCGTCAACCGCAGCCCCCTCGGCTCGGCCGCGCTTGCCGGCACGACCTACCCGATCGACCGCGAATTCACGGCCGAACTCCTCGGCTTCGAAGCCGTTTCCCAGAATTCGCTCGACGGCGTTTCCGATCGCGACTTCGCCGTTGAATTCTGCTCGGCCGCCTCGCTCATCATGATGCACATCTCGCGTCTCTCCGAAGAACTCGTGGTGTGGATGAGCCAGCGCTTCGGCTTCATCAAGCTTCCGGACCGCTTCACGACGGGCTCCTCGATCATGCCCCAGAAGAAGAACCCGGACGTTCCCGAAACCGCCCGCGGCAAGTCGGGTCGCGTCTACGGCGACCTCATCGCGATGCTCACCCTCATGAAGGGGACGCCGCTTGCCTACAACAAGGACTTCCAGGAAGACAAGGAACCCGTCTTCGACGCGATCGACACCGTCAAGGACACGCTGCGCGCGTTCTGCGACATGATGGCCGGCGTTGAACCCCAGGCCGACGTCATGTACCGCGCCGCTCAGATGGGCTTCCCCACCGCCACCGACCTCGCCGACTACCTCGTGCGTCACGGCGTTCCCTTCCGTACGGCCCACGACATCGTCGGTCAGACGGTGCGCGCCGCTTCCGAACGCGGTTGCGGCCTCGAAGAGCTCCCGCTTGACGTGCTCAAGAGCTTCAGCGACGTGATCGAAAACGACGTCTATGAAGTTCTGAAGCTCGAAGGCTCCGTCAACGCCCGCGACCACCTCGGCGGCACCGCCCCGAACCAGGTCCGCCGTCAGGTGGCCCGTTGGGAAGCGATCATCGCCGAACGCGCCGCGAAGTAATTCGTTTGTCGGCTGCCGCTCGAAGTTCCGCATGCGGGGCTTCGCGCGGCGTCCGAACGAAGCGCTTTCACGAGGCCGAAACGTCTTCGACGTTTCGGCCTCGTTCTTTTCCCGGGTGCCCGGCCCATAAACTCAACGTTTCTTCTTTCCGAATTTTGATCGATCCTCTTTTCTTTTAAGCGCTTTGTCGTACGACCTCGGCCCTAGGCGGAAGCTTTACCGACCGACGAGTGAAGTAGACTTGATCCATGACTCGTTGAGTTGAGCATCCCCCGCCCTTCTCTCGAAAGCGCGCATCGGGCGCCTTTCTCCTCCGTCGACACTCGTCGCTTCCTCACCCCCACCCCGGCCGGACGCTTTTCCGGCTTTCGTGCTTTGTCGCAACGGCACGCTCGGGGGATGCTTTTCCGCGCGTTTCCACCCCTTCCGTCCTTCAAACGTGCTCGAACATCATGGAATCCTTCATCAGTCAACTGAACGCGCTCATTTGGTCGCCGCCGCTCGTGGGGCTTTGTCTTCTTGCGGGGCTTTTCTTCTCGATCCGTTCCCGCTTCGTACAGCTCCGGATGTTGCCCGAAATGTGGCGACTGCTCTTTCAGCGCCGTGAGGGCGAAATCGGTCTTTCGAGCTTTCAGGCCCTCACACTGACCCTCGCCGGCCGCGTCGGCACCGGGAACATCGCCGGGGTTGCAACCGCCATCTGCTTCGGCGGCCCGGGAGCCCTCTTCTGGATGTGGGCCGTGGCCTTCCTCGGCGCTTCGAGCGCCTTCGTCGAATCGACCCTCGGTCAGATCTACAGGGAAAAGATCGAAGATCAGTACCGCGGCGGTCCGGCCTTCTATATCGAAAAGGGCCTGCGCTCGAAGCCCTATGCCTGGCTCTTTGCCGTCGTGACGATTCTCGCTTCGACCGTCTTTTGTCCGGGCGTGCAGTCGAATTCCATTGCCGCCGCGTGGCAGGAAGCCTTCAACATCGACGCGACCGTGAGCGCGGCCGTCATCACCTCGATTCTCTGCTTCGTGATCATCGGCGGGCTCAAGCGCATCGCGCAGTTCACGAGCATCATCGTTCCCTTCATGGCGCAGGCCTACATCGTGGTGGCGCTCATCATCGTCGGCATCAACTGGGAGCAGATTCCCGCCGTCTTCTCGATGATCATTTCGAGCGCCTTCGGTACGGACTCCCTCCTGGGCGGCCTTCTCGGTTCGGCCATCTCCTGGGGCGTCAAGCGCGGCATCTACTCGAACGAAGCCGGTCAGGGTACGGGTCCGCACGCCTCGTCCGCCGCGGCCGTTTCACACCCGGCCAAGCAGGGTCTCGTGCAAGCCTTCTCCGTCTACATCGACACGCTCTTCGTCTGCTCCGCGACGGGCTTCATGATCCTCATGACGGGCTGCTACAACATCACCAGCCCCGACGGCACGATGCTCTTCGAAGGTCTCAAGGGCGTTGAAGCGGGTCCCGTCTACACGCAGGCCGCCATCGATCGTCTGATGCCGGGCCTGGGCGGCCCCTTCATCGCGATCACGATCTTCTTCTTCGCCTTCACGACGATTCTCGGCTACTACTACATGGCCGAAACGAACGCCGCCTACATCAACCGTACGCTGCGCAAACCCATCATCATGACCGTCATCAAGGTGGTCTTCCTCGGGACCGTTGCCTTCGGCGCCCTGAAGGCTTCGAGCCTCATCTGGACGATGGCCGACGTCGGCGTGGGCACGATGGCATGGTTGAACCTCATTGCGATTCTGCTTCTCCAGAAGCCCGCCTTTGCGGCTCTCAAAGACTACGAAGCCCAGCGCAACCTCGGCCTCAATCCTGTCTTCCATCCGGACAAGCTCGGCATCGTCAACGCCGATTACTGGGTGGGCGAACGCGCCGAAGAGAACCTCGCCGTCGAAGACGCCGAAGGCGTCGACAACCTGGCGGGCTTGAAGAGCGGCGCCTCCCGCAAGGGGAAGGCTTCGCAGAGCTGAAAGCCCTGAATCGAAGACGTCGGACGGACCGCAAAGCTGTGTTTCGTCCGACTCGGAGAACTCCGCTTTCCCTCTTTCCCCTCTTTTTCAATCCGCCCGAACCCGCCCGGTTCGGGCGGATTCGTTTTTTGTAGCACAAACCTTGCTCCAACCCGATGCACCCGCTCCGGTTTCGGGTATCCTCCTTTTACCGCCGACCGCTTTGGCGGTTTTTCCCTTTTTCTTTCCCTTTTCGGAGCCCCGCCATGCTCACGAGCCTCAGTCTTCGCGACTTCGTGATCGTCGAATCTCTTTCCCTTGACGTTCGTCGGGGGTTCACCGTCCTCACGGGGGAAACGGGTGCGGGGAAGTCCATTCTGATCGACGCGCTCGAACTCATCCTCGGCGGCCGCGGCGATGCGGGCGTCGTTCGCGAAGGTGCGGAGCGCGCCGACATCGTCGCGGAATTTTCGGCGTCCGAGCGGGCCGACCGCTGGCTGAAGGAAAACGAGCTTCAAAGCGCGGACGAGACGCTCCTCATCCGTCGCACGATCGACGACAAGGGACGCTCGCGCGCCTGGATCAACGGCATCGCCGTCACGACGACGCAATTGCGCGACCTGGGTGAGCGGCTCGTCGACGTCCACGGTCAGCACGCTCATCAGTCGCTTCTGAAGCCCGCCCATCAGCTCAAGCTCCTCGACGGCCATGCGGGTACGTCCGAACTCGTCCGTGCCGTTGAGAAGGCCTATCACGCCTGGCAGGACGCCCGACGCGCCCTGGAGGACGCAACCGCCAACGCGCGCTCCGTCGAAGAAAAAACGGAACGCCTCACCTGGATCATCGAAGACCTCGAAACCCTCTCCCCGAAGCCCGGCGAATGGGAAATGCTCACCGCCGAACACACGCGCCTTGCGCACGGCGTGGCGATTTCCGAAGGTCTCGCTGAAATTCTCAACCGTCTCACGGAGGGGGACGACTCGGCCTCTTCCGCCCTCTCCTCGGCGCACGCAAAGCTCTCAAGCCTCGCCCGCTACGACGAAAAGCTCGCCGCGCTCGGCGAAACCCTCGCTTCGGCGATCGACCTCGTCGAAGAGGCGGGGCGAGACGTCTCGAAGTATTTGGATCGCACGGACCTCGACGCCGACCGATTCCAGAAAATCGACCGCCGGGTGGGGCGTTACTTCAATCTCGCGCGCAAATTTCACACCGAACCCGAGCACCTCGGCGAATTGCTCGAATCCTACCGCGAGGAACTCCGCTCGCTCACCGGTTCCAAGGACGTCGACGCCCTGGCCCGAGCCGAGCAGCAAACCCGCGCCGACTACGACGAGGTCGCCCGCCTTCTGAGCGAAGCCCGCAGCGCGGGCGCGCGGGAACTTTCCGCCACCGTCACGGCGGAAATGCAGCACCTTGCCATGAAGGGCGCCCGCCTCGAAATCGCCCTCACCCCGTCCGAGCCTTCGCCCGCGGGGAGCGAAAAGTGCGAATTTCTCATTGCGGGGCATGCGGGCGTGCAGACGCGGCCCCTCATCAAAGTCGCCTCCGGCGGCGAACTCGCCCGCATCAGTCTTGCCATCGCCGTCATCACGGCGAAAGCAACGCCCGTGCCGACGCTGATCTTCGACGAAGTCGACAGCGGCATCGGCGGCGCCGTGGCGGAAGTTGTGGGTAAACTGCTGAGGCAGCTCGGCCGGGACCGTCAGGTGCTCTGCATCACCCACCTCCCGCAGGTCGCCTCGTGCGGCGACAATCACTGGCGCGTCGAAAAGCGCCTGCGCAACGAGCGCACCGTGAGTACGCTTACGGTCTTGGACCGCGACGCCCGCGTCGACGAAGTGGCTCGCATGTTGGCGGGCGTTTCGATCACGCAGAATACGTTGGCTCTGGCGCGGGAAATGATCCGGAGTCCGAAGGAAAACGAATGACCCCCAGTCTCAGCATCATCATTCTGGCGAAAAACTGCGCGTCTTCGCTCGCCCGTACGCTTGCGTCCGTACGCTTTGCCGACGAAGTTCTCGTCATCGACGATTTCAGTACGGACACTACGGCGGACGTCGCCCGATCGAGTGGCGCGCGCGTGCTTCAGCACGCCCTGAACGGAGACTTCGCCGCGCAACGCCGCTTCGGCGTCGAGACAGCCGCCTCCGATTGGATTCTCTTTCTTGACTCCGACGAGGTCGTCACGCCGGAATTGCAGGCCCGGATTCTCGAGGCCGTCCGGCGTCCGCCCGCTTCCTACTACCTGCGTCGCCTCAACTGTTTCGAACACCACACGATTCGACACGGCTCCATGAGAAGCGACCGGGTTCTGCGACTCATGCCAAAAGAAGGGACCGACATCACGGGGCGTGTTCATGAAAAAATCTCGAGCACGTACCCCGCCTCGGAGCTCTCGGGCTACCTCCTTCACTACACGTACCGGAACTGGAGCGAAACCATCCGGAAGCTTGACAGCTACACCTCCTACCTCGGAAAGCAACAAGCCGAACGCGGGAAAGACACTTCTTTTCTCATGGGGGCGCTTCTGAAACCGACGTGGGCGTTTTTCAAAGCCTACGTCGTCGATCGCGGCTTCCTCGACGGGAAGATGGGCTTTCTTTTTGCCGTCCACCACGCCTACTACACGTTCATGAAGTACGCCAAGTGGGACCTGGAAAAGCGTACCAAGGGAGTATTTTGATGAAGATCTCCGTCATCCTCGCCACCTACAACTGGCCCGACGCACTCAATCTCGCCTTGAAGTCGCTTGCCCGACAAACCGACCGCAACTATGAGGTCGTCGTAGCCGACGACGGCTCGCGCGACGACACGCGCGCGCTCATCGACGCCTGGCGCGAGAAGTTTCCCGTTCCTCTCGTTCATTCGTGGCAACCCGACGACGGCTTTCGCCTCGCGCGCTCGCGCAACAAGGCGGTGACGCTCGCTTCGGGCGACTACCTCATCTTCATGGACGGGGACTGCTTCGTACGCAAAGACTTCGTCGCCACGCACCGCGCGCTCGCGAAGCTGCACCGGATCGTGGCGGGACAACGCATCCTGCTTTCGGACGCCTTCAGCCGCTCGTGCTTCGAGACGGGGGAAATCGACTGGACGGAGGATCTCGGTGCGTTGAAGCGCCTCACGCGCGAAAAATCGATCAACCGCTGGCAACCCGCACTCGGCCTTTCGCTCGGACCGATTCGCTTCTGGCGCTCGCGCCGCTGGCAACTTCTGCGCGGCTGCAACTGGTCGCTTTTCAAGGAGGATTTCTTTGCGGTGGGCGGTCAGGACGAGCAGTTCGAAGGCTGGGGGTACGAAGACTCCGACATGGCGATCCGACTCATCAACAACGGCTGTCGGATGACCTGGGGTTTGTGTTCGTCACCGTGCTTTCACCTCTGGCACCGCGAAGCGGACCGCAGTCGCAAGGATGCGAACTGGGACCGCCTCATGGAAACGGAACGCTCGGGCCGCACGCAACCCGGGCGTCCGATGCAGACGCAATACTGATTACGGATGACGGTTTCCCAACACCCGTTCTTGCTCTCTCAATAAACGACCTGCATCGACTCGACGGCGGGAACGGCGAGCAAAGCCGCCATGAAGTTTTCGGTGCCGTGAACCTGTTGCTCCGCAAAGACACTCCCCGTCGCGCCCGCCGCCGTGGTTTCGAGGACGAGCGGCACGCCGCTCTCGCCCGATTCCTGGCGCAGAAGCTCTTCGATTTGCGCCAGGGTTTGTGCGTTCGTTCCGGGCTTGACGCGGATTTTGAGATGTTTGGCCGCACCGTGCCGGAACTGGTCGAGCGTCTTCACGCTTTCGAGCGTGACGGACATGCGCTTTGAGAATTCATCGTAGCGCACCTTGCCCGTAAGACACACGACGCCGTCGACCTGGAAGACGCGGCGGTTCTTTTCCCAGAATTCGCTGAAGCACATCGCTTCGACGACGGCCGTGCCGTCGTCGATCGTGACGATCCCCATACGGCCGCGCTTGCTTTGCACCTGACGCACCGAGGTGACGATCCCCGTCATTTTGACGGGCTCGCGGCTCGGCTGCAGATCCTTGAGGCGCTGACGCGAATAGTGCGCGAGTTCCTCGCGGTACTGATCGAACATGTGTCCGGTCAGCCAGTAGCCGAGCACGCTCTTTTCTTCCGTGAGCTTTTGACGCATCGTCCAGGGGACGGCGGGAAGCCAGCTCACGATGCGCGCCGTTTCACCGGGTTCGTCGAAGAGACTCTCCTGACCGGCGCTCGCCCGCAGGGACTGACTCGCCGAGAGCGCCTGCGGAATGTTGACGATCAACTTGTTGCGGTCGGGATCGATCGAATCGAAGCACCCCGCCTTGACGAGCGCTTCGAGAAGACGGGCGTTCGCGCCCGTAACGCGCGCCGCCACGTCGAAAATGTCGAGGTAGGGACCGTCCTTCTTGCGCTTTTCGACGAGGTCCTGAATGACCGCCTGGCTCACGCCCTTGATGCCGCCGAGACCGAAGCGGATGTGCTTCTCGTCGGGGACGGTAAAGAACCAGTCGGACGCGTTGATGTCGGGCATCAGGAGTTCGACCCCGTTCGCGATCGCGTCGTCGATCAGGGCCTTCATCTTTTCGCCCGAGTCCATCACCATGCACAAGTTCGCCGCCATGAAGGCCGCCGTGTGGTGCGCCTTCAGGTACGCCGTCTGGTAGGCGACGTACGAGTACGCCGCGGCATGCGACTTGTTGAAGCCGTAACCCGCGAACTTTTCCATGAGGTCGAAGATTTCCGAGGCGACTTCTTCCTTCACGTTTCGCTCGGCCGCGCCCTTCACGAAGACGGCGCGCTGTCGCTTCATCTCTTCGACGTTCTTCTTACCCATGGCGCGGCGCAAAAGGTCGGCGCCGCCGAGCGAATAGCCGCCCACCACCTGCGCGACTCGCATCACCTGTTCCTGATAGACCATGATGCCGTAGGTCTCGCGCAACACGGGCTCCATGCGCTCGTCGAGGTACTCCACCTTTTCGCGACCGAACTTTCGCGCGATGAAGGAAGGAATGAGGTCCATCGGGCCGGGTCGATAGAGCGCGTTCAAGGCGACGAGGTCTTCGAGACGGTCGGGGCGGGCCTGCTTCAAGAGCGAGCGCATCCCGTCCGATTCGAACTGGAAGATGGCCGCGGTGTTCGCTTCCTGGAAGAGTCGGTACGTCGGTTCGTCGTCGATCGGAATGTGGTCGAGGTCGAAGTGCGTCCCCGGATGGAGCTGATCGATGTACTCGACCGCCTTCGCGAGAATGGAAAGCGTCGTCAGACCGAGGAAGTCGAACTTCACGAGGCCCACGCTTTCGACGTCCTTCTTGTCGAACTGGCTCACCGTGTTTTCGGGAGCACCGTCGGCGTTGTAGAGGGGACAGAAGTCGGTGAGTTTGCCGGGCGCAATCAGCACGCCCCCGGCGTGCATGCCGAGGTTTCGGGTGAGGCCTTCGAGGGGCTTCGCCAAGCGCAGAATTTCCTTGTATTCGTCGTCGCGCTCGACCGCTTCGCGGAATTCCGGGACGTCGCGCAACGCGTCGTCGAGCGTGATGTTTTTGCCCGGCTGCTGCGGAATGAGCTTCGAGAGCGCGTCCGTCTTCATGTAGGGGACGTCGAGCGCGCGACCGACGTCGCGCACGGCCGCCTTCGCGCCCATCGTACCGAAGGTCGCGATCTGGCTCACGGCGTCGACCCCGTACGTTCGCTTCACGTACTCGATCGTGCGGTCGCGGTTGTACTGGCAGAAGTCGACGTCGAAGTCAGGCATCGAGACGCGTTCCGGGTTGAGAAAGCGTTCGAACAGGAGGTCGAATTTGAGCGGATCGAGGTCCGTGATGCCGAGCGAATACGCCACGAGCGAACCCGCGCCCGAGCCTCGGCCCGGGCCCACGGGAATGCCGTTTCGCTTCGACCAGTTGATAAAGTCCTGAACGATGAGGAAGTACCCCGGGAACTTCATCCCCTTGATGGTTTCAAGCTCGTACGTGAGACGCTCGTCGTAGGCGGGGCGCTTTTCGTTCTGCACCGCCTTGTCGGGGTAGAGGAAGTCGAGGCGCTTCTGAAGACCCTCGCGCGAGAGCTGCTCGATGTAGTCGTCGAGCGACATGCCGTCGGGGGTCGGGAAGAGCGGCAGCTGCGGCTTCGAAAGGACGCCGTCCAGGTTGCAGCGCTTCGCGATTTCCACGGAATTTTGAAGCGCGCTCGGCATGTCCGCGAAGAGTTCGCACATCTCTTCTTCGGACTTGAGGTACTGCTCGGGCGAATAGTTTTTCGAGCGACGGGGGTCCTGAAGCGAGAAGCCCTCCGCAATGGCGCAGCGCACTTCGTGCGCTTCGAAGTCGGACTTCTCGAGGAACTGCACCGGGTGCGTCGCGACGACGGGCAACCCGTGCTCGGCCGCAAGGTTCGCAAGACGCGCCGTGGCGAGTTCGTCGTTGGGACGGCCCGCACGCTGCACTTCGATGTAGAGACGGTCGCCGAAGATCGCCTTCAGCTCTTCAACCGCCTGGTCTGCGAGATTGAAGCGCTTGTTGATGAGGTAGCGCCCGAGTTCGCCCTCGGCGCCGCCCGTAAGAGCAATGAGACCGTCCGCACCGCCCTTGGCAAACCACGCGGGATCGACCTGCCCGCGGAACTTCTCGTCCTCCGTGAGAAACGCCTTCGTGAGGAGCACGCACAGCGAGTGGTAGCCCGTGTGGTTCATGCAGAGAACGCCGAGGCGCGTGGGCGCCTCGGGTTCTTTGAGGTTTTTGACCCTCAAGTCGCACCCGAGAATGGGCTTCAGGCCCGCAGCGAGCGCGTGCGTGTAAAAGCGCAGCCCGCCGAAAATATTCATCAAGTCCGCGATCCCCACGGCCACGCCGCCCGTTTCGAGCACCTTGTGAATCATCGGGTCGATGCGAACCAACCCGTCCGTGACGGAGTACTCGGAATGAAAGCGCAGGTGGATGAACTTGGGATCGGCCATGTCGGTCTTGCGGAGGTGCGAAATTGCGACGGAGAAGAGAAGTCGGCCGCCCGAACGGGGGCCCGGCGAAGCGTCCCCGTCGCGGGGGCGCTTCGAAGAGAGGCGGTGAAGGTTATAGCAGAATCCTTCCGCGCTGAGGAGATCAGGGAATGTCGCCCTCAAGGCGCATTGTCTCGTCCGTCAGGGTGAAGGCGGATCGGAGTTCGCGGCTCACGTGCACGGTCTTCATGTCGTTCAAGAGGAGCACTGCGTGCACGTCCTTGTGGGCGGCGAGAAAGGCCTTCGCCTTTTCCCAACCCATGGCGAAAAGGGCCGTGCAGAGCGCGTCGGCACGACCGCCGTCGCGGTCGGCGATCGTTACGGAAGCAATGTCGGTGAGAACGGGGCGACCCGTCTTCGCGCTCAGAATGTGGCCGTAGCGCTTGCCGTCCTTTTCGAAATTGCGCTCGTAGGCGCCCGAGGTGATGACGCTCATGTCGGAGACGGTCAGGACCCCGAAGTAGGCTCCGCGCGTTTGATCGGGCGACTGAAGGCCGACGCGCCAGGGGTGTCCGGGCGATTTTTCGCCCACGGCGACGACGTTCCCGCCCAGGTCGAGAAGCGCGTGCACGGCCCCTTCCGCTTTGAGTCGCTCGGAGAGCTTCTGACCGATGTAGCCCTTGGCGATCCCGCCCATGTCGATGTTCTGCCCCGGAGCGATCCGCACGTACCAGGAACCCTCGGTTTCGCCGACCTCTACCTTGCGGTAGTCGACGTGCTTCACGGCCTCTTCGATCGCCGCGTCGGACGGCACCTTGTCGCCCCCGAAACCGATTTTCCAGAGATTCACGACGGGGCCGATCGTGGGCTCGAAGGCGCCGTCCGTTTCTTCCGCGACACGCAGCGCCATCTTCGTCATCTCGGCGATTTCGGGCGTCACCGTCACGCGTTCGCCCGCCCGACGGTTCACGTCGTTCAACACCGTTTCCTTGTGCACGCTCATCATGTCGTCGAACCGTTCGATTTCCGACTCCATGATGCCGGCGAGACGCTTCGTTTCTTCGGGCGTGCGGGCATAGACCTGCCCCTGAATGAGCGTCCCCATGTGAAGGCTCTGCCAGGGAAGCTGATACTCGACCTCCTGCGCTTCGGCAACAGCGGGCGCTTCGGCAGCCCGCAACTCGGGAGCGGCCGCGGCGCCCGCGGTTGCAACCAGGGCGGCGGAAAGCGCGAACACGAAAGGTTTGACGGCGGGAGCGGAAAAGAGCGACTTCGAAAGCATGACTGGCAAGGGAAAAAGCAAATATCCGAACGAAAAATGAAAAAAGGGGATGAGCGTGGCGTTCATCCCCTTTTTTCAATGGATTCATGAAGTGCGGCGAAAACGCGTTCCGCCGCATTCGTCCATATTACTGCGCCTTCGAGAGAGCGTCCTTGACGGCGGCCTTGATGCCGTCGGAGGAGAGCGTGGCACCGCCGACGCTGTCGACGCCTTCAACGCCGTTCTTCTTGACGATTTCGGGGAGCATCGTTTCGATCGGGGCAGCGATGATCATTTCGGTTTCGCCGTGCTTGACGACCTTGACGTCGGCGATCTTGCCGTCCTTGACGTCGACCTGGACCTGAATCATCGATTCGCGGCCCTTGCCTTCACCCGTGTACGTGCCGTCCTTGTAGGCGGCCTGAGCGGCACCGGCGGCGAGAGCGGCAACGGCGGCGACAGCGAGGATCTTCTTCATGATATTTCTTCCTAATGAACGTTCGGAATGGATGATGCGGCGACTTGCCGCAAGAGGCGTGCCGTTCACGACGAGCGGCAACTCCCGTGTCCCCGGGGGAGGTTGCGGCGCAAACGTCGAGCCCGAACAGGCCCTCGCACGCGCTGCGCAAAACGGGACTCAGGGATATTATCACAGGACTTTTCTCCGATCATCGGCCGATCGGCTTAGATTTTCGAGCGCCTCACGAACATGACAAAGGGCGGAGAAACCGAAGTTTCACCGCCCTTCGCGTTCTCAACGCGATGTTCGGATTACTTGCGCCACGTGTCCTTGAGGCCCACGGCCAAATTGAAAACAGGTTTTTCAGCCGTGTGGTCCTTGCGGTCCGCAACGAAGTAGCCGCAGCGTTCGAACTGGAACTTTTCGTCGCGTTCGGCCGCGGCCGCCGCGGGTTCGACGTACGACGAGAGAATCACCTTCGAATTCGGCGTGAGTCGGTCGAGGAACGAGCCTTCACCCGCTTCCGGGTTCGGTTCGCAGAAGAGTCGATCGTAGACGCGGATTTCGGCCGGAACCGCCGTCTTGGCGTCGAGCCAGTGAATCGTCGCCTTCGTCTTCACGGAGAGCGACCCCTCGGTGCCCGACTTCGTTTCGGGGAGGTAGTCGGCGTGCACCGCGACGACGCGGCCCGTTTCGTCCTTCTCGTAGCTCGTCGGCACGATGACGTAGCCGGCGCGCAGACGCACGGGCTTGGCGGGCGTGCCGTCGGTCGGAATCGTGAGGCGGCGGAAGCCCTTCGGGGGCACCTCCGCGAAGTCCGTCTCTTCGATCCAGAGTTCGCGCGAGAACGTGATCTTGCGCTGGCCGAGTTCGGGCTTTTGCGGGTGGTTGTCCGCGAGGAGTTCTTCGCTCGCGCCTTCGGGGTAGTTGTCGATGATGAGCTTCAGGGGCTTCATCACCGCCATGCGGCGAAGGGCGCGCGCTTCGAGGTCTTCGCGCAGGCACTGCTCCAGAACCGAATAGTCGATCCAACCGCCCGAAACCTTCGAGACGCCGCAGCGGTCCGCAAAGCTCTGGAGGCTTTCGGGCGTGAAGCCGCGACGACGCAGACCGACGATCGTCGGCATGCGCGGGTCGTCCCAACCGTCGACGTACTTTTCGGTCACGAGCTGAATGAGCTTGCGCTTGCTCACGACCACGTACGTGAGGTTCAGACGGTTGAATTCGTACTGGTGCGAAAGAAGGAAGAAGTTCTTGCGAACCACATCGAGCGCCGCCTGCATGAGGGGCGTGAAGTTTTCGGGGTGCGCTTCGAGAAGCGCGAAGAATTCCTTCATCGACGCGTCGTCGAGCGTTTCGGGCGCCTTGTCGCCCCACGCGTCGAAGAGTCGGCGCATCGCGCATTCGGGCTCGCTCTGACCGAGCTTTTCCTTGGCCGCAAGCGCGCGGGCCGCGAAAGAAAGAGCGCGGTCGTCTTCGCCCGCAGCCATCTTCGCGATCAACGCACGAGCTTCTTCGTACTGCGGCGTGCGCAACACGGGCACGATGCGCTCCAGCGCCCAGTCGTAGAACGCGCGCTGGTCTTCGAATTCGAGCGTGCAGATCGAGTGCGTGATGTTCTCAAGCGAGTCTTCGATCGGGTGCGCGAACGTGTACATCGGGTAGATGCACCAGGCGTTCCCCGTGGCGTGGTGTTCGGCGAAGCGAATGCGGTAGATCGCCGGGTCGCGCAGGTTGATGTTGGGGCTCGCCATGTCGATCTTGGCGCGCAGCACCATCGAACCTTCGGCGTGCTTGCCTTCGCGCATTTCGCGGAAAAGACGCAGGTTCTCCTCGACCGAGCGGTCGCGGAAGGGCGAATTCTTGCCGGGCTCCTTGAGGGTGCCGCGGTTGTCGCGCATCTCGTCGGCCGTCTGCTCGTCGACGTAGGCGTAGCCCGTCGTGATGAGATGCTCGGCGAAGCGGTACATGTACTCGAAGTAGGAGCTCGCGAAGTAGAGGTTCGTCTCCTTGTCGTGCTCCCAGTTGAAACCGAGCCAGCGAACGCTGTCCATGATGCCGTCGACGTATTCCTGGTCTTCCTTCACCGGGTTCGTGTCGTCGAAGCGCATGTGGCAGTAGCCGCCGTAGTCGCGGGCGAGACCGAAATTCAGGCAGATGCTCTTCGCGTGACCGATGTGCAGGTAGCCGTTGGGCTCCGGCGGGAAGCGCGTGCGGATCTTCGCCTCGTCGGGGGCACCCTCCTTCAGTTGCTCGGAATAGGGCGCCGGACGGCCGCACCAGTAGCGGGGAAGGTTCGCTCCTTGGGCCAGATCGTCTTCGATGATGTTGCGGATGAAGTTGGTGGCGTGCCCGCTCACGGGCGTTTCCGAGTTTTCACTCATCGTTTGATTCCAACGAAAGAGAGTCGAGAAAGAAAAAAGTGCGGAGGGCTGCATGAAAAATGCGCGGATCCGCTCGTTTGGCGTATCCGCGCATTTTATCAGAGCCTCTCGACCGTCAAATTTCGGGGCCAGGTTTTACGGCCTCCGGAGGCTTCACGAGCTTTGCCGCGCCTTGCGGGGAAGTCGCAGAATGAGGCTCGAGGTATCGAGCCGGTTGCCGCCCTCGGCTTGAATTTCGCCGTAGAAGCGGTCGACGAGCTCCGTCACGGGAAGCTGCGACCCGTTGCGTCGGGCCTCTTCCATGACGATGCCGAGGTCCTTGCGCATCCAGTCGACCGCAAACCCGAAGTCGAACTTCCCTTCCGCCATTGTCTTGCCGCGGTTGACAAGCTGCCACGAAGAAGCCGCTCCGCGACCGATCGCGTCGATCACCTTTTCCATGTCGAGCCCCGCGTTCATGCCGAAGGCCACGGCCTCCGCAAGTCCTTGGACGCAACCCGCGATGCAGATCTGATTGACCATCTTCGCCAACTGCCCCGCACCCGTGTCGCCCATGCGCGTCACGGCCGCAGCGTAGCTCATCACGATCGGTCGACCGAGATTGCAGGCCAACTCCTCGCCCCCGCAGAGCATTGTGAGCGTTCCGTTCTCGGCCCCCGACTGACCGCCCGAAACGGGCGCGTCCACCCAGGCGACGCCCTTTTCGGCGGCTACCTTCGCAAGATCGCGCTCGACGTGAGCGCTCGCGGTCGTATGGTCCCAGAACATGCTCCCCGCCGACATGCCCGCAAGAGCACCATCGTCGCCGAGCACAACGCTGCGAAGGTCGTCGTCATTGCCGACGCACGCAAAGACGATGCGCGCGCCTTCGGCCGCTTCGCGCGGCGTGGCGGCCATGGTGCCGCCGAACTTCTCCACCCACTTTTCGGCCTTGGCGGTCGTACGGTTGTAGACGCACACGTCGTGCCCTGCGCGCTTCAGGTGCCCCGCCATGGGGTAGCCCATGGTGCCGAGCCCGATGAAAGCGACCCGAGTGGGAACAGTGGTGGGATAAATCTTTTCGGCCATCGAAAGGACCTCGAAATGCAAAAGAGAAATCGGACGTTTGCGCAATGGAGCGCGCGTCGGTGCCGGAGTGAACTGGAAGGAAACGGAGCGCCCTTCGAAACGCTCCGTTTCCGCGTACGGGTTTGTCAGCGAACGCCGCGTTCGGCCTCGGCCTTTTTCGCCTCCTTCACGACGCGACGCGCGAGCGCCGAGGTCGGGTCGATGAGCGAAACGGTCTTGCCGGCCACGCGGAAGTCATCCGTTTCGTCCAGGATGAGCGGAAGCTCCGTGCAGCCGAGAATGAGGCAGTTGCAGTCGTACGTCGTCACGAGGTACTCGACGGCACTCACGAGGTCTTCGCGGCAGACGCCGTCCGTGTAACCCGCCTTTGCGCCCTTCGGCCCGTAGATCGCCGCCATGACGCGTTCCTGATGCGCTTCGTCGGGCGTGAACATGGGAAGGTTCATGGCTTCGGCTTTCTTACCGTAGATCCCCGCCTTCACGGTTCCCGCCGTCGCCAGAAGGCCGATGCGGGCCGCGTCGCCGAACTTCTCGCGGATTTCCTCCATCGTCACCTGCTGCATGTTGATGAAGGGAATGCGCAGGTTGCGCTCGATGTACGGAACGAAAGCGTGCGCGGTATTGCAGGGAACGATCAGCATGTCGCAGCCGTCTTCCTGCAGACGACGGGCGCAGTTGAACATCGCGAGCGTCGGGTCGGTGCCGTTGCCGAGCAGGCACGCCGTGCGGTCGGCAATCTGAGGATTCTGTTCGACCGCAACCTTGAAATGTTCCTGGTCGTTGCGCGCGGGCGTCGCCTTCACGATCTTGTCGTAGAGGTCGACCGTGGCCGCGGGCCCGAGACCGCCGATCATGCCCACCTTGAAGGGCTTCGGACGACGCGCGAGCGGCGCGAGCACGGCGCGCTCGGCCGTATCGCGCAAGAGGTCGAAGACGGGAAGCCCCTCGGCCTTGAGGTCGGGAACGAAGCGCGCCATCTGACCGCAGGCAGTAACGAGGAGTTCCGCGCCGTCTGCCAGAAGCTCCTCTGCCGCCTTCAGAAGCGCGGCCTTGTGTTCGGGTGTGAGCCCCGTGCGACGCAGGCCCGTTTCGGGGTCCTGCACCGTGCGGTAAAGCGCCTTCAGTTCGTCGGAAAGTTCGAGCACTTCGGCCGTCCCGTCGAGAAGCTTCACGAAGAATTCCCGATCGACTGCCACGCCGAGAAGGCCGATGCGGCGAACGCCCGCCGCTTCGAGCGCCGCGGGGAGACCCCGGTAGAGAGACACCATCGGCACTTCGACTTCCGTTTGGACTTCGTCGAAGAAGGGTTCACACCGCACGTCGGGCACCACCACTTCGTCGCAACCCGCGCGCTCCAGTTCGATCACGCTTTCGAGCGCCGCGATTTTGCGGTCGCCGAGCTCGATCCGCGCATCGGGCGCGTCCTTGCGCATTTCAATTTCGCTCGTCACCACGTTGACGCGAACATCGTTTCGTGCGCCTACGCCGATGAGCTCAGCTTTGAGTGCGAGCGCCACCGACGGATTGATCCCGGCCGCAAGGCCGATCGTCAGACTCTTCATGATTTTTCTCCTCTTTCGAGAGCCCGATTCCTACGCGAGGGGTCGGGCCTTTGTCACCGTCCGTTCGCACGCGGGTTCGAACGTTCGTGCGGGAGTCGGCAACTTGATTGTGCTACCGCTCGCGCCCTGCGGGGAATCGGTCGTTTCCCGACAAAGGCATCGAGCGCTTTCGGTCCTGTTCGTACGAAGCCCGGGCCTTATTCGGGAGACGCCGCTTCGCCCACGCGTTCGCCCCAGGCGTAAAGCGCCTCGAGCACTTCGCGCTTCGCGTCGTCCTCGGGATCGGCCTCCCCTTCAAGGCGGTCGATTTCCTCGAAGTAGTCCGCAATCGTGCGCGCACGATTGCGCCCTTCGAGAACGTGCGCTTCGCACCAGGCGCGCCAGGTTTCGCGCTCTTCGTGCGAAAGGCTTTCGGGCCAGTTGCGAGCACGGAAGCGCAAAAGCAACCCGTCGAAGCGCTCATCGTCGAAGTCCATCCTCCGGTCGGCGAGGTATTCGGGCGAAGCCTCGCGGATTTTCTTAAACCGCGCACGGTCCGCGGGCGTGGGGAAGCCCCCGCTGTAGAGGCCTGTTTCGGCGTCTTCTTCGTCGTTCTTCGGAAATTCCGCTTCTTTGGTCTGAGCCGCCGTGAGAATCGTCCCCTGGATGTCGCGCAGCATTGCGGAAAGCTTTTCGGCGTTCGCGCGGATGCGTTCGAGATCAAGCCCGTACTTCTGCGCCCGTTCGGGCTTCAACACGGCAAGGCTCCCGCAGACGAAGGGCGAAGCATTGACCTTCAGCTTCCAGAGCGGCAGGGGCCGTTCTCCTTCGGGAAGGTTCTTGGGCGAGGCGAAAAGTCGGCGATGGAGCGCCTCGCGGTCGATTTCACGCAACTCCGTCGGGTCGGCCATCAGGTCCCAAACGAGCGCGTCATTGCCGATCTGCCCCACCAGCATCACGATGCGGGTACAGCCGCGAACGACGCCGAATTTCGGCGACACCCAGACGACGGGCCCCTTTTCGAGCGCGGCGACGATCTTGTCTTTCGTTCGATTCTCGAACGCCCACTGCCAGAGCCGGGGTTCTTTTTGCGCGATGAGGCGCGCAAGCGCCACCGTCGCTTCGACGTCGGAGAGCGCGTCGTGCGCGTGTCCGTGTTCAAGCCCGTTGGCTTTCGTGAGGAATTCCAACTTGAAGGTGACGCCCTTGCGCCCTTCAGCGGCCGGATAGACCGCGGGGTCGATGTCTTCCCAGCGCGGCCACGCAATCGTGTCGCCGCGCAGCGCCCAGACGGCGCACACGAGCGGGAACAGGTCCCAGCGCGAGCAACCGTTCGCCCAGCTGTGGCTGTAGGGGTCGAGGAAGTTGCGCCAGAAAAGAAACCGCGTCACTTCGTCGTCGAAGCCGAGCGTGTTGTAGCCGATGCTGACCGTCCCCGGCGTATTGAAGCGCTTGAAGATCGTCCCGGCAAACTCGGTTTCGCGCAAACCGCGCTCGTCGCACTCCTGCGGGGTGATGCCCGTCAGGAGCGAACTTTCCGGACTCGGCAGGTAGTCGAGCGCGGGCTTTGCGTAAAAGACTTCACCCTCGCCCTCCGGGCCCGGCACGGGCACGAGGTCCGCGCCCGTGCGCAGACCCGCGAACTGCGCGGGTCGGTCCGTGCGGCGGTTGATGCCGAAGGTTTCGTAGTCGTACCAATAAAAGGTTGTGGTCGTCTGGGCCATGAAGGTCTCCGAAAAACGCGGAATTCGAACGGGGAGGGCTTCCGGCCTTACGCCAGGATCACATCCCAGACTTCCTGCGTGTAGCTCGGCTCCACTTCGAGAAGCACGGGCTTTTCAATCGATGCCTGAAGGAGTTCGAGCGCGGGCGATTCGTCTTCGAGCAGCATGTCGATCACGGACTGGCTCGCCTGAATGCGGAATTCCTTCGCGTCCTTGTACTGACGGCTCAAGCGCAGAATCTCGCGCAGAATGTCGTAGCAGACCGTACGCGCCGTCTTCACTTCGCCGCGTCCGCCGCAAATGGGACAGGGCTCGCAGAGCACGTGCGCGAGCGACTCGCGCGTGCGCTTTCGGGTCATGGCCACGAGGCCGAGCTCCGTGAAGTTGCTCACCGTCATGCGCGTGCGGTCCGTCGAGACCGCACGGCGCAATTCCGCGAGCACCGCTTCGCGGTGCTCTTCGCGCGACATGTCGATGAAGTCGACGATGATGATGCCCCCGAGATTGCGCAAGCGCAGCTGACGCGCGATCGTCTGCGCGGCCTCGAGGTTCGTTTTGAAAATCGTGTCGCTGAAGTCGCGCTTCCCGACGTAACCGCCCGTATTGACGTCGATCGTCGTCATCGCTTCCGTCTGATCGAAAACGAGGTAGCCGCCGCTCTTCAAATCGACGCGACGCCCGAGGGCGCGTTCGATTTCGTCGTCGATCCCGTGCGTCTCAAAGAGCGGCCGGTCGCCGCGGTAGAGCTCGAGCCGACCTTTCGCGACCGGCACGAACCGTTCCGCAAAGTGCTCGAGCGCTTCGAATTCCGCTTCGCCGTCGACTACGACGCACTCGGTTTCCTTGTGCACCATGTCGCGCAGCACGCGCTGCGCGAGCGAGAGGTCCTGATAAAGGAGTGTCGGCGCCGCACTCACGCCCGCCTTCGAGCGGATTTCCTCCCAGAGGCGCCCGAGGTAGGCCATGTCATCGCGAAACTCTTCTTCGGTCGCCCCCTCTTCGGCGCTCGTACGGATGATGTAGCCTCCCTTTTCCGATTCCGGCCGCATGGCGGTCAGCATGGCGCGAAGCGCCTCGCGCTGCGCTTCGTCTTCGATGCGCTGCGAAACGCCGATGTGCGGGTCGCGCGGCAGATAGACGAGCTTTCGGCCTGCAAGTGAAATCGTCGTCGTCAATCGGGCCCCTTTGGTGCCGATCGGGTCCTTGGCCACCTGCACCATCACGGACTGCCCTTCGTGAAGCACGTTCTCGATGGGCTTTGGCTTGTCGCCTTCGCCGTGCGCCTCGAAAATGTCGGCGACGTGCAAGAAAGCCGTTCGCTCCAGACCCACGTCGACGAAGGCGCTCTGCATGCCCGGAAGCACGCGAACCACCTTTCCGAGGTAGACGTTGCCGACGAGACCGCGGGCGCAGGCGCGCTCGATGAAAAGGTCCTGCAGGACGCTGTCCACTACAATGGCGACGCGCGTTTCCCGAGGCGAGCAGTTGATGAGAATGTGTTCCATGATGCGTATGTGCGTGTGGCGTTTGCCGTCCGTTGAAGAACGGCATCCATTCTACCGAGTGCCCCGCCTCTCAACCGCGCGATCCTCCGTTCCCCTTTTCTCCTTTGCGCACGCTCTCCCATGCTTCTCGTTACGGGCGGAGCCGGCTTCATCGGCTCCAATTTCATTCTTCGTTGGCTCGAGCACGCCAACGAGAGCATCGTGAATCTCGACGCGCTCACGTACGCGGGCAACCTTGAAAACCTTCGCCCCGTCGAGCACGATCCGCGCTACCGCTTCGTGCGCGGCAACATCTGCGACGCGGCGCTCGTCGCCGACCTGTTCGAGCGCTACCGCCCCCGGGCGGTCGTTCACTTCGCCGCCGAGAGCCACGTCGACCGCTCGATTACCGGTCCCTCCGTTTTCGTCGAAACGAACGTGACGGGTACGACGACGCTTCTCAATACGGCCTACCGGTATTGGCTCGGGCTTCCCGACGAGGAAAAAGCGGACTTTCGCTTCCTCAACGTCTCGACCGACGAGGTCTACGGCTCCATGGACCGCGAGAGCCCGCCCGCCAAGGAGTCGACCCCCTTCGATCCGAGCAGCCCCTATTCCGCGAGCAAGGCGGCGGCCGACCAGTTCGGGCGCGCCTACGCGCGCACCTACGGGCTTCCCGTTCTGACGGTGCGCTGCACGAACAATTACGGGCCGCGCCAGTACCCGGAAAAGCTGACGCCGAGCATCATCACCCGCGCCGCGGCGGGGTTGCCCCTTCCAATCTACGGATCGGGCCGACAGATCCGCGACTGGATCCACGTGGACGACTTTTGTTCGGCGCTTCGCTGCATTCTCGCGGGCGGACGCCCCGGGGATATCTACAACGTCGGGGCCTCGAACGAGTGGGAAAACCTCGCGTACGTGCGGAAAATCTGCGCCGTTCTCGACGAGCTGCGCCCCCGCGCCGGGGGCGGCTCGTACGCCGATCTGATCGAACACGTCCATGATCGCCCGGGGCACGATCTGCGCTACGCGCTCGACTCGAGCAAGCTGCGCGAAGACCTCGGTTGGAAGCCCGATGTCGACTTCGAGAGCGGCTTGCGCGCGACCGTGGCCTGGTACCTGGAAGAAGGCCCGGGCGTGGCGCTCTGAGGCCTCGACTTCCAATAGCTCAAAGGGCGGCGAATCGAATTCGCCGCCCTTTGTCGCATTTCAGTCGGAGCGTTCCCGCATCAGCACTCGACGATGCTCACGGCGAGACCGCCGCGGCTCGTTTCCTTGTACTTGCTCTGCATGTCGCGTCCCGTTTCGAGCATCGTACGGATCACCTTGTCAAGACTCACGTAGTGAGAACCGTCGCCGCGCAGCGCCATGCGCGTCGCGTTGATCGCCTTGACGGCGGCGATGGCGTTGCGTTCGATGCAGGGAATCTGCACCTGGCCCGCCACCGGGTCGCACGTGAGACCGAGGTTGTGCTCCATCGCGATTTCGGCGGCGTTTTCGATCTGCGCGATCGTCCCGCCGAGCACCGCCGCAAGACCCGCCGCGGCCATCGAGCACGCAACGCCCACTTCGCCCTGGCAACCCACTTCGGCACCCGAAATCGAGGCGTTTTCCTTGTAGAGGATCCCGATCGCACCCGCCGTCAGCAGGAAGGTGCGCACGCCCTCAAGCGAAGGATTCTCCGTGTGCTTGAGGTAGTACCGGATTACGGCGGGAATGACGCCGGCCGCGCCGTTCGTCGGCGCCGTCACCACGCGACCGCCCGAGGCGTTTTCTTCGCTCACAGCCATGGCATAGGCGTTCACCCAATCGAGAACGCCCAGGGGATCGGTGTGCCCGTCGGCTTCGCGGGCGCGCAGGTCGTCGGCCAGGCGCTTCGCGCGGCGAGCGACACGGAAGGGACCGGGCAGAGGCTCCGTCTGACGAAGACCGCGTTCGATCCCGGCTTCCATGACGCTCCAAATCGCATCGAGCTTCGCGTTCACCTCGTCGGCCGTAAGGCGCGAGCATTCGTTGGCGAACATGAGCTCCGCGATGCTGAGGCGTGCGGTGCTCGCACGGGCCATGAGTTCGTCGCAGGACTTGAAGGGGTAGGGCATCGACTTCTGCCCTTCGATGATCGCGGAGGGCACGATCGGCTCTTCGGGGTTGTCTTCCCGGGCGGCCACGATGAAGCCGCCCCCGACCGAGTAGTAGCGGCGAACGAGAGGAACGTCGCGACGGTCTTCGCCGTAGGCCGTGAATTCCACCGCGTTCGTGTGGAAAGCGGGCACCTTCGCGGGATGAAAGAGGATATCGGCCGCGGGCTCGAACGCCACCGCGCGCTCGCCCCCGAGACGCAGGGTCTTCGTGCGGGCGACTGCGGCAATGAGTTCCGCAACGCGATCGGGATCGCACGTTTCGGGCACTTCGCCCGCAAGCCCGAGCTGACAGGCCGTATCCGTCCCGTGCCCGCGGCCCGTGGCGGCAAGGCTCCCCATGAGCTCGACGCCGATGCGGCCGACCTTGTCAAAGAGCCCCCGATCGCGGAGCAATCCGAGGAAGGCCGCCCCGGCACGCATCGGGCCCACCGTATGGGAGGACGAGGGGCCGATCCCCACGCGGAACATATCGAAGACGCTGACAGCCATGTGTGCGTAGTCCTTTTTCTAGCGGTTGTTGCCCAAGCACGCGGTCCGGGCGACGGTAATCAGAGGTGGTTCTTGAACTGGATACTGTAGAGGTGCTCGTAGACGCCCTTCTTTTCCAGAAGCTCTTCGTGAGTGCCGATTTCGACGATCTCACCCTCGCGCATCACGACGATGCGGTCTGCGTTGACGATGGTCGAAAGTCGATGCGCGACGACGAAGGCCGTACGCCCCTTGAGGAGCGAGTCGAGCGACTTCTGGATGTGGCGTTCGCTTTCGGTGTCGAGCGCGCTCGTTGCTTCGTCGAGAAGCAGGATGGGCGCGTTCTTGAGAAACGCGCGCGCGATCGAAATGCGCTGACGCTGCCCGCCCGAGAGCATGGAGCCGTTCGCGCCGACGGGCGTATCGAGTCCCTGGGGGAGCGTCGCGATGAAGTCCGTCAAAGCGGCCGCTTCCGCAGCGCGCTCGATGTCTTCGCGCGTCACCTTGTCGCGGCACCCGTAAGCGATGTTCCCGGCGATCGTGTCATCAAAGATCGTCACTTCCTGGCTGACGAGACCGATCTGTCGACGAAGACTCGCGAGCGTGAGTTCGCTCTGCGGCACGCCGTCGAAATAAATGTCGCCCGACGTGGCCGCCCAGAAACGGGGAATCAGATTGATGAGCGTCGACTTGCCCGAGCCCGACGAACCGACGAGCGCAATCATCTCGCCCGGCTTCACGTCGAGGTTGAAATTCTTGACGGCCGGCTTGTCGGTGTTCGGATAGGCAAAGCACACGTTTTCGAAGCGCACCGCCCCGCGGTAGTCCTCGAGCGTCTTTTCGCCGGGATCCTTCTCGGGCTCCTCGTCGATCATGGCAAAAAGGCTTTCCGCGGCGGCCGTCATCGCGGCCGTCGTCCCGTTGAGGCTCGAGAGATGACGAATGGGCGGCATCAGGAGCAACATGGCCGAGAGGAAGGTCGTGAATTCGCCGATCGTCAAAGCGCCGCTTTGCGCCTGCGCCAGCGCATACACCACCACGACGGAGACGCCCGACATGGCAATCAACTGCGTCAAGGGCGTACCCGCCGCCTCGACGCGCTGCGTGCGAAGCGTCAGATCCTTGAGCTTTTCGTTGACCGCGCGGAAGCGGTCGCGCTCGTAGTCGTACCCGTCGTAAATCTTCACGACGCGTTCGCCCTGGTAGCTCTCCTGAATGGTGCCGAGAAGCTGCCCGAACGTTTGCTGCGTTTGCGAAGTGAGCTTCTTCATGCGCTTGCTGACCCAGCGAAGCACCGCGGCGAGAAGCGGCGCCACCACGAAGGTGACCAGCGTGAGCTTCCAATTGTGGTAAATCAAAACGCCGATCAAGCAGACGATCTGAATCGAGTCTCGGATCATGGTCGTCATCACGCTCGCCGCACGGCTCAGCGCCGTAGACGCTTCGTTGATGAATTTCGCCTGAACTTCCGAACAACGGTATTTGAAAAAGAGCTCGTCGCTCCAGTGCGAGATGCGCTCGAACATGAGCGTGCGGATTTCGAGCATGATGCTCTGCGAGACGCGCACGAGGAGGTACGAGCTCAGGTACTGCGAGCCGCCGTTCAAAGCCGCCACCCCGATCAGGGCGATCGGTGCGAGGACGGCCACGATCGGATCCTGTTGGTAAAAGCCCATGTCGGTGAGCTTGCCCAGAATGAGGGCGATGAGCGACGAGGCGCCGCCCCCGGCGGCCATGGCCGCCGCCGCTCCGGCGATATACCACTTGTAGGGCGGCAGGTAGCGGAAAAGGCGCATCAAATAGGGGTTGGAGAGAACGGGGAAGCGGGCCATCAAACGTGATTCCTTCGTATTTACGAGTCCCTCATGATACCGAGATTCCCCGATACAATGAACCGAACTCGTCCCTTTCCCGGAGCACCGTATGTCGACCAAAGTTCTCTGTCGTCTGCCCAATCACGTCGGCGACTGTTGCATGGCTCTTCCTGCCCTGCGCCTTCTTGAAGCGAGCGGCTTCACGCCTGTTCTGACGGGGAAGCGCTGGGCCGAAGATCTCTTTGCGGGCATGGGTTGGCGGTTCGACCCCATCGAAGGTCACGTGACGGAAGACTTCCGACGCATTCGGCGCCTCGCCGATCTTGCGGGCGGTTCCCCGCTCGGGTTGCTCTTCCCGAATTCCTTCAGCTCCGCGCTGCTCTTTCGCATCGGCGGGATCCGTAGCGCGGGTCTTGCGACGGACGGCCGCTCGTTCCTGCTTGATAAAGCGATCCCCGAGCCCTCGAAAATGCACGAGGTCGAGCGCTTTTTCTACACGACCGCCGAAGCCGTGAAGGCTTGGGGGAAGACCCCCGCGTGGGAAAAGGCTCCGGAAGAGCTCGGCCTTCGGGTGCTCAGCCGACACAAGGCGGCCGCCCACAATCTGATTGAGAAGTTCGGGATCCCCGAGCGCTTCGCGCTGATTGCGCCGATCGCCCGCGGAACGCATCACGGCCAGAACAAGTGCTGGCCGCACTTCGACGAGCTGTGCGTCTATCTGAAGTCGCGCGACGTCGCCCCGATCATCTTCCCCTCGCCCCATGAAATCGACGAGGCGAAGGCCGCGTGCCCCAACGGCATCGTGCTCGAACCGACGACCCTCGGCAACTACGCGGCGCTCGCGCAGCTTGCCCGCGTCGTCGTTGCGAACGACTCGGGCATCAGCCACATCGCCGCCGCGGTTTCGGCGCCTCAGATCACCGTGGTGGGCGTAACCGACCTCAAACGCACGGCGCCGTGGAACACCCGCGCCGCGGTGTGCGGCGAAATGGGCCATTGGCCGACTCTCGACGAGGTTCGGAGCCGGCTCGACACGCTGATCGACTGATTCGACAGCCGACTCAACCCGCCTTCGGCATGAAGTTCCACTTCAACTTCTGCCGAAGGAGCTTGTAGTAGTCGTACCCGATCGGGTGCAGAATCGTGACCCGGTGCTCGGCCTGGCGAATGATCAGGCGGTCGCCGGGCAGCATGTCGCAGAACTCCTGCATGTCGAAGTACGCCACGGCGTCGCGGGCGTCGAGCAGTTCGATTTGGATCTGCGACTTGAGCGGCAGAACGATCGGACGGTTCGAGAGCGTGTGCGGCGCCACGGGCACCAGAATCATGCCTTCGAGCGACGGGTGCAAAATCGGGCCGCCCGCGGCAAGCGAATACGCAGTGGAACCCGTAGCCGTCGAACAAATGACGCCGTCGGCGGACTGACAGCACATCTGCTGATTGTTGACATAGACGAGGAAGTCGACCATGCCGCCCGCACGACCGTGGCTGATGCCGATGTCGTTCACGGCGAGCTGGCGGTAGATTTCTTTACCGTTACGCAGGACGATCCCTTCGAGCAAGGGACGTTCGTCACAGATGCTCTGCCCCGCGAGCATTTCGGGAAGGCGCGCGCCGATATCCTCCTGGCACAGGTCGGTAATGAAGCCGAGGCGTCCCGCGTTGATCCCGATAACGGGCTTGCCGAAGCGGGAGAGGCTGCGGGCGACGCTCAGCATGGTGCCGTCACCCCCCAAAACGATGATGAGATCACACCTCTCGCCCAATTCCTCACGCGTGCAAAAGTTCGTCGTCTTGAGGTACTCCGCGGCTCGTTCTTCATAGAGAACGTCGCAGCCGAGCGACTTCAAAAGCGCGGTGATGCGCTCGAGTTGATAGGAGAGGTCGTCGTTCGTCGGTTTGACGCAAAGTCCGATCGTTTTGTAGAGCAGCACGGGCTTCTCCTCAAAGGTTCTTTTCAAGTTCGGCCCAAACATCCTGCCAGGCCAGGTCCTGCATGCAACGCCCGAGCGTGTCGGGGACGTTCTTCGGGCAACGGTGTCGGTCGCACGCGTGGCAACCGAGATAGTCGGGGTGGCGAAGAATCGTAACGTTGCCCTGGACGAGCCGGGGCTTGTCGGACGCATAACCCCCTTGACGCCCTTCCTTGGGCGAAGGGCCCCAGACGGTGACATTCGTCGGGCCGAAAAGCGCGACGACGGGAACGCCCGTGGCGCCCGCCACGTGCGAGGTCGCCGTATCCACGCCGACGAATGCGCGGGCGCCTCGGATCAGACGGGCGGTCTGACCGAAGGAAAGCTTCCCGGCGGCCACACACACATTCGCTTCCGCAAAGCCCTCCGTGACGCGACCGATGCGCTCGAGTTCGGCGGCGGATCCGCCGCCCACGATCACGGCGCACAAGCCCCGCGCGTTGAGCTTTTCGATCAACGCGCGCCAACCCGCCGTCGACCATTCTTTGTCTTCGTAACGCGAGCACACCTGGAACACAACGTACGGGTCGCGAATGCGGAAAGCTTCGGGGAGTTCCGCGTCCGGGCACGACGGATCGATGTGGTACCGTCCGCCGAGCACGGGCTCCAGAAGCGCTTCGGCCTGATCCAGCCAGTGCCCCGGGTACGGATTCACCTTGTGCGTGACGAGCTTTTGCTTCCACCACCCCCGATGGTCGTTCGCCGACGCATAGACCACCTGACGCCGTGCCGCGAAATACCCGTAGAGAATCGTGCGGGTGCTCTGCTGGGTGATGATCGCCCAGTCGTACGTATTCCACATCGCGGACATGTCGAGGAACTGACGCCACTTTTTGGGGCGCTCTTCGACGCCGATGACGCGTCGAATGCCGGGCACCCCTTCCAGGATCCCGCAGTTGCGGTGAAACGTCAGAACGTCGACCTCGGCATCGGGGTAACGCTCCCGAATGGGGTTGACGAGCGAGGCCGCAAGCAGGCAGTCGCCGAGATAGCGGGTGGAGACAATGAGAACGCGCAGGGGACGTGAAGCCGTCATATCGAGGGTGAGAAGAAAAAGCAGGAAAAAGGGCCTCTCCCCCGTCGGGAAGAGACCCTCCAATGTTACCCCGTCAAGGGCGTGTTACTTGCCGGCGGGCACGCCGACGCCGACCGCGTGGAAGCCCGCATCGACGTAGATGATGTCGCCCGTGATGCCGCTCGCGAGATCGGAGAGAAGGAAGGCGGCCGTGTTGCCGACTTCCTGGATGGTCACGGTGCGGCCGAGCGGCGCCGTTTCTTCCATGATGTGCAGGAGCTTCGAGAAGTCCTGAATGCCCGAGGCGGCCAGCGTTTTGATGGGACCGGCGGAAATGGCGTTCGCGCGGATGCCCTTGGGACCGAGGCTTGAAGCGAGGTAGCGGGTCGAAGCTTCAAGGGCGGCCTTCGCCAGACCCATCGTGTTGTAGTTCGGAACGACGCGTTCGCTGCCGAGGTAGGTGAGCGTCAGCACCGAGGCGTTGCGGCCTTCCATCAGGGGAAGGCAGGCTTTCGCAAGAGCCGGGAAGGAGTAGGCGGAAATATCCATGGCCGTCTTGAAGGCGTCGCGAGAGAGACCGTCGAGGAAGTCGCCCGCAATCGCTTCGCGGGGCGCGAAGCCGATCGAGTGCACCACGCCGTCGAGACCGCCCCAGCGGTTCTTCAGCTCTTCGGCAACGGCGGCGATTTCTTCATCGCTGCTCACGTCCATGGGCAGGCAAATCGAGCTCCCGAACTCTTCGGCAAAGGCCGCCACGCGATCGCGGAAGCGTTCCCCGACGTACGTGAAAGCAAGTTCTGCGCCTTCGCGACGGCACGCTTCGGCAATGCCGTAAGCGATGGAACGGTTGGAGATGACGCCCGTGATGAGCAGCTTCTTGCCGGTCAGGAAACCCATGATTGTCCTCGTTCTAATGATTCGTGTTTCGTCGATGGCACTCGTGCGGCCTCGGACGGACGCACAAGGAGGGAGCGCACGACCGCGTGCGCTCCCCTGCGTTCTTTGCGTGACATTGTAGTGGCACTCGCCCTTCGGGTCGATGCGGTCCCTCGCCAATGCGCGTTAGGCCGTCCGTCGTTGGAGGGGCCCGGAGAGCATCAGGGAATGCGAAGTTCCTGCCCGACGCGCAGGGCCGAACCCTTGAGACCGTTCGCGCGTTGCAAAGCGGAGACGGTCGTGTGGTGACGCCGCGCGATGGCGATCAGCGTATCGCCCGAACGCACGCGATAGGTCGTAGCCTGGCGCACCGTCTGAGCTTTGTTCACCTTGGAAGCAGTGGCGGGAATGACGAGGCGCTGCCCGATACGCAAGTTGTTGCCGCGAAGACCGTTCGCCGAGCGAAGCTTCGAGACGCTCACGCCGTAACGTTCGCCGATCTCGGAGAGCGTGTCGCCCGAGCGCACCACGTGGACGCGGGTTTCGGGGGCTGGCTTCACGTTGCGCTCGACCCGGTCCGCGCTCGGGATCTCGAGACGGTCGCCTACACGAAGCATGTTCGAGGTGAGGCGGTTGGCGCGCTTCAGCTTCGTCACGCTCACGCGGTAGCGTTCGGCGACGGTCGAGAGCGTGTCGCCCGACTTCACGGTGTAGATCACCGTATCGGACTCCGTCGCCGCGCCCGGAATGCGCAGACGCTGCCCCGCGCGGATGATATTGCCTTCCAGGCGATTCGTCATGCGCAGACTCGCCACCGTAACGCCGTAGCGACGGGCGATCGCGTCGAGGGTGTCGCCCGAGCGAACCGTGTGGATGACGTGACGCCCCGAGGCGCTTCCCGAAGAGGTCGCCGGAATGGACGCACGCTGCACGTTCGGCACCGTGAGCACCAGACGTTGCCCCGCCCGCAGGCGGTCGGAGCGCAGGCGGTTGGCCGTTACGATCGACTTCGTCGTGATATGCCAGCGGCGGGCGATGGAGGTGAGCGTGTCGCCGCTTCGGACGCGGTACGTCACGCGACGCCACGTCGTAAGGGGCGAAAGTCGCAGGCGCGCGTCCGCTTCTTCGGCCGAAATGTCCACCTGTTCGTCGGCTCCCGCGAGAACGAGCAGCGTCGAATTGGGAAGAACGCGCCGCCCTTCGGGAATGCCGTTCACCTTGCGAAGTTCCGACTCCGTCATGCCGCTTTGCGCCGCGACGGCGGCAAGCGTTTCACCTTCTTTGAGTCGATAGGTCGACCAGCGCGAAAGGGGTTGACCGCTGTCCATCCAGCTCGCGAGGTTGTCGATGAAGTAGTCCACCTTGTCGGCGGGCAGGAGCATCACGTTGTTGTGCGCGGCCACGATCACCGGAAGCTTGTAGCTCGGGTTCAGAGCGCGGAATTCGTTGAGCGGCATGCCCGCAAGCTCCGCGGCGGTCTTCACGTCGATGTCGCGCGGCTTGGTGATGCGAATGAAGAAGGGTTCGTTCCCGACGTCCGGCAACTCGATCCCGTAGCGCTCCGGATTCGAAATGATCCGCTTGATCGCCATGAGTTTCGGCACGTAGTTGGCCGTTTCCTTCGGCATGCGCAGATGCGCGTAATCGGTGGGCTTGCCGCTGCGCTTCGCGCGGGCGATCGCCCGTTGAACGCTCCCTTCGCCCCAGTTGTAGGCCGCAAGCGCCAATTGCCAATCGTTGAAGAGGCCGTGGAGGTAATTGAAGTAGTCGAGCGCCGCTCGAGTGCTTTCCAGAACGTCCTGACGGTCGTCGCGCCAAAGGTTCTGCGCGAGCGCGTAATCGTTCCCCGTGGCGGGCATGAACTGCCAGAGCCCCGCCGCCTTCACGCGCGAGAGCGCTTCGGGCTGAAAGGCGCTTTCGACGAAGGGCAAGAGCGCAAGCTCCGTCGGCATGTTGCGTGCTTCGACGTCTTCGACGATGTGGTAGAGGTACTGCCCCGCACGCGAAGTCATCCGCCGGATGTACGCGGGGTCCTTCGTGTAGTAGGTCACCCACCGGTCTACGAGCGGCGAATCGAGTTCTGGCATGCGGTAGCCGCGCCGAATACGCTCCCACACGTCGTTGGGCATCGTCTCCGCTCCCCCGTCCGCTTGAGCCGAAGTCTGTTGCTCTATGGCCGCGCGCACGTCGCCCGGCACCCACGAGAGCGCCAGACAACCCAAGCTGAGGAGAGTAAACGAGAGACAACGCAAAGTCATGAAGCTCGAACCCCGGGAGTGGAGGAATGCGTAAAATCGGAATTGCCGTAATGTTACTGCGTAGCTCGGCGGCACCCTTGCTTCTTTTGTTTTCCAACGTATCGATTCTCGGCGGAATGTGGAAACAAACTGTTAAGAGGCTCCGCCCCGGCTTTCCACCCCTTCGCACGATCGACGACCCCACATGCACACCCGACTTTCCTTCGACGACTTTCTCGCCACCCCGCCCGGGGAGCGACTCCGCGAATGGGAAGCATCGCAGTTCGACGAACTCGTGGCGGACGTCTTCGGCGTGGCCGCACTGCAAATCGGCGCCCCGCAGCTCGATACGCTCCGCTCCAACCGCATTCAGGGCCAGTGGATTCTGCTTGAGGAAAAGGATTCGCTCTTCGGGCTTCGCCCGGAGCTACACGCGCTCCGGGGCGAGCCCGAAGCGTTGCCCGTTGCCGCGGAGTCGCTCGACCTCGTCACGCTCCCGCATACGCTCGACTTCGCCGAGCACCCCCAGCAAGTGCTGAGAGACGCGGTGCGCGCCCTGGCGCCCGAAGGGCGCCTCGTTCTCACCGCCTTCAACGCGCTCGGGGCGTGGTGGCTCAAGGAGCGGATGACGGCCGCCTTCGGCGGCAAAGCCTATCTGCCGACGCGCCTCCAACCGATTTCGCTCGGGCGACTCAAGGATTGGCTCGCGCTCCTCGGCATGGAGGTCGACCGGGGGCGCTTCGGGATCTACAGTCCGGGAGTTCGCTCCTCCGCGGCGCTTCGCCGATGGGCCTGGCTCGACAAGGCGGGCGACCGTTGGGCCCCGCAGTTTTCCAACCTGATTCTTCTTTCCGCCGTCAAACGGCAGCCGGGCACGCGCCTCATCGACTGCGCGACGCGACCGCTCTCCGAGAGACGACCCGTATCGACCTTCCCGGTTGCATCCTCGCACCGTCGGTCTCCCGAAGCCTGAAAGAGACCGGACGCCGCACCGGCGGCCCGCCCGTCGTGGCCACGGCAACCGCAGCGGCCCGCGGCCACCACACAACACGCACACACCCAATAACGCACCCGTAACGCACAACGAGAGAACACACCCATGAGCACCACCAAACTCGAAATCTGGACCGACGGCGCCTGCAAACAAAACCCCGGCGTGGGCGGTTGGGGCGCCTTGCTCGTCTGGGGCGAACACAGGCTTGAGATCTACGGGGGCGAACGTCTGACGACCAACAACCAAATGGAGCTTACCGCCGTCATCTCGGCGCTCTCCGCCCTGAAGCGCCCCTGTCCGATCATCCTGCACACGGACAGCTCCTACGTGAAAAACGGCATTACGCAGTGGGTGCACGGTTGGAAGCGCAACGGTTGGCGCACGGCCGACAAGAAGCCCGTGAAAAACGTCGAACTCTGGCAGCGCCTCGACGCGCTGGCCTCCCGCTTCGAGATCGAGTGGCGTTGGGTGAAGGGGCACAACGGCGACCCTGGCAACGAAAAGGCGGACGAACTCGCCAACCTGGGCGTGGAAGTCGCTCTGGGCAAGCGCCCCGCGCCGACGTTCTGAGACTCCCGAAGCCCTTAATACCGCATTTATGGTATTTTTGCCGGGCGCTCTTGATTTTTTCGGCTCGATCCGTAAAATTTCAATTCTCGACGCGCGGTTAGCTCAGTGGTAGAGCACTGCCTTCACACGGCAGGGGTCACTGGTTCGAAACCAGTACCGCGCACCAGATTCCGAAAGGCCTCACGGGAAACCGCGAGGCCTTTCATTTTTTGTGCGCCGAAGGCGCCTGCCAAAAAGGGAGCCGTTTCCGGCTCCCTTTTATCTTTTCAAGCGACGCGAACGTCAAACGCCGACGTCCTCTTTCTCCCGAGCTTTGCGGCACTCGCTGCACACCCCGTAGAGAACGAGCGAATGATCGGTAAGCTCGTAGCCGAGGCGTCCCGCGACGACCCGCTGCGCCTGTTCGATCGCAGGGTCCACGAACTCTTCGAGCTTGCCGCAACGAACGCAGACGATATGATCGTGGTGATGACCTTCCTGAAGCTCGTACGTCGCACGACCTTCGTCGAAGTGGTGGCGCACCAGGATGCCGGCGCTTTCAAACTGCGTCAGCACGCGGTACACGGTCGCGAGGCCGATGTCGCAGTCGTCGTTCAGAAGGAGCTTGTACACTTCTTCGGCCGACAGGTGGCGCTTTTCGACCTGCTCGTTCTGGGCGAGCCTCTGGAAGAGGTCGAGGATCTTCAGACGAGGCACCGTGACCTTGAGGCCCATGGTCTTCAGGTCGTTGGTTTGATTTCGAGACACTTCGTGCACGACGGACTACCCTTCTATCGGTTCGAATACCTTTATCATACGTTCTCATCAGTGCCTTTGCACTGCCGAGAAGGTAAACCGTCATTCTATAGTTTTTATGTTCACTAGACAGCTTCTTCTTGCCGTCGCCGGCCTTGCGACGGCGGCATCTCTGACCGGTTGCTACACGATGGCGGACGCCTGGGAAAATCCCAATGACTATGTTCCCTACTACCTTCGACCGTACAAGGCCGACGTGCATCAAGGCAACCTCGTGACGAGCGACATGGTGCTCCAGCTCGAAAAGGGCATGAGCGACGCGCAGGTGCAGTTCCTGCTCGGCGTTCCGCTCGTGCGCGACCAGTTCCACCCGAACCGCTGGGACTACGTGTATTTCCTCCAGCGCGGGAACGGCGATCGCCAGCTTCGTCGCCTGACGGTCTTCTTCGACGAAGAGCGCCGACTCGACCACTGGATCTCGGACCCGATGCCGAACGAAGAGCAGGCCGACCAGCTGATTCTCGGCAACATCGATACGTTCGTCCCCGAGGCGCCCAAGGCGCAGACCGAAGAGAACGCTCCGGCCGACGCCGCCTCGACCCCCGCTCCCTGACGGATCTTGAGGAGTTTGTATGAAGGAAGAACTTGATCGGCTCCAGTCGCTTATCGAGCAGCTCGTCGTGCGTCTTCAGAACGAACGCTCGATGAACTCGCAGTTGCGCAACCAGCTTGCAGCCCGCGAAGCGGAGCTCTCCCGCGCGAAGTCGCAACTCAACGATCTGCGACGCAAGGTGAACGGCCTGGCCTCTCAGTTTGCCAACACCGAGGAACCCCTCCTCTGACGCTCGACCGTTTGTCTCTCCTTGTCCCGTTTTTCTCAGAAAGCCATGTCGGAAGTCACCGTCTCGATCTTCAGCCACAACTACCGGCTCGCCGTCAGCACCGGCGAAGAAGAGCTCATCAAGAACTGCGCCGAAATCGTCGACAAGCAAATGGAGGCGATGCGCGCGGGCGGGCGCGTGCTCGCCGCCGATCAGATCGCCGTTCTTTCGGCACTTGAGATCGTCTACAACGCCAAGAAATCGGAAGAGGCCGCAACGCAAGCAGTGAACGCCGCCCGAACGGAGGGCGACTCGGCCCGTGCCGACATCGCCGCCGTCCGGTCGGAAGCCGACGCGCTGCGCGCCGAACTCGAGTCCGCTCGTGCCGCGGCGGCGGCCGCACAGGCCGAACTCGAAACCCTCCGTGTGACCGCGGAAGCTCAGCCCTTCGTGCGCCCCCTGCAGCAGGAGCCGATTCCGCAGGCCGCCCCCTCGATTCCCAACGAAGCCGAGATCGTTGCCCGAATTCAAGAGCTCTCCCGAATGTGCGAGGAGGCGATTTTCCAGGATACGAAGCTCGGTTCGCTCTTCTAAACCATGACCGGCCCTGAGAAGCTCTCCGTTCTTTTGCCCGTCTACAACACGCGAGCCGACTGGTTGAGCGTTGCGATCGAGTCCGTTCTGAGCCAAACGTACCGAGACTTCGAGCTGTTGCTTCTCAACGACGGTTCGACAAATCCTGATACCCTTGCGACGCTCGCCGCCTTTGAAAAGGCCGACGATCGGGTGCGGCTGATCCACAACCCCGAAAACATGGGGCTTGCCAAGACGCTCAATCGGGGATTGACGCTTGCACGTTACGACTGGATTGCCCGTATGGACAGCGACGATATTTCCGAGCCACAACGCTTCGAAAAGCAAGTCGAGTTCTTTAAGACCCACCCCGACATTACGGTGCTGGGAACTGGCATGAACATGTTCGGCGAGTTGGAAGCAGCAGGTCAGAACCCCGAACATCATGACGAAATTGCAACCATGATGTTGAATCGCTGCGCAATAGCTCACCCGACGGTGATGTTTCGAAAAAATCCTATTCTTGCTTCCGGAGGATATCCGATCGACTACCCCAACGCAGAAGATTACGCCCTCTGGACGAAGCTGATCTTTCACCATCCCGAAGTACGCTTCGCCAACCTGCCAGCCCTCTTACTCCGATACCGATTGATTCGGAGTCGCCCTGCGTATGTCAAAACGCAAGAAGAGAGCGCCATTCGCATACGAGCTGCCGCATTCGCCGCTCTCGGCGTACCCGGACTACTCTTGCCCTACTTCGCAAAGCCCGCTCGAAAGAGGATCAGCGGCAAGAAACTTAAAGCATACGAAGATGCCCTGAGCCGCATTTTCATTGCGTTGCAACGTCAACCCTATATCATCGACGACACCTTCCGTGAGCGCATGCAATACATTTTGCAAAAAGCCGTGAAGCGCGCGTTACCGTCACCCTATGCCTTGCGACGCATGGGTTCGTTGCTTTTTCGGCGCGAAGCCTACCTCGATTCACTCTTTCCGCGAAAAGCGCCTACCAAACCGGCCGCCGATTCGCTATACTCCAAGTAAACCTGCGGCGGACGGCAACCGGGCTCCAAAGTACCTAGAACCAATGCTAAACCCCATTGGTTGGCGCACTCGAGGGCCGACAGAGAGCCGGTCACGCGTTGACTGGCCCGGTCCGCTCCGGAGCCGACCGCCCTGAACTCTCGGTTCAGGATACGTAGCCCCGCCCCACCGCAGGTTCCCCTCTTCCGAAAGGGCAGTCCCTCATGCGACTGCCCTTTTTGCTTTTCGTACGTTCGCTCGTTCGGTGCGCTATGCTCGATTCCATTCGACAACTTTTGGAGGTCCCATGACCGTCTCGCTCACCGACGCCGCCCGCGAACTGCAGCACTCCGCCCGCCGCTTCTGGCTCATGAAGACCGAACCCGGCGAATGCTCGATCGACGACGCGCTCACCGCCCCCGACCGCAAGGTGTCCTGGTTCGGCATCCGAAACTACCAGGCACGCAACTTCATTCGCGACGACATGAGCGAAGGCGACGGTGTGCTCTTTTACCATTCGAGCTGCGCCGAACCCGGCATCGTCGGTCTGGCGCGCATCGCCTCGAAAGCCTATCCCGACGAACTGCAGTTCGATCCCGCGAGCGAATACTTCGACCCGAAGAGCACCGTCGAGAAGCCCCGTTGGCTTACGATCGACGTCGAAGGGCTCGTCAAGTGCGCGGCCCTCTCGATCGGCGCCATGCGCGAACATCCGGAGCTCGCCGGCATGCGCGTCCTCCAGAAAGGGAATCGCCTGTCGATCACGCCCGTGACACCCGAAGAATTTGCTTTCATCACGACGCTCCTTCGCTGATTTTCCCCAAAGCCGCGTCGTTCTTTCAACCCTCGACTCACCCACCCTCACACCATCATGGATCTCACCATCATCATCGAGCTTGCTCTCCTCGGAGCATGCACGGGCTTTTTGGCCGGCCTGCTCGGCATCGGCGGCGGCATGGTACTGACGCCCTTTTTCACGATGCTTCTCGGTACGGCGGGCGTCCCTCAGGAGCACGTCGTTCACGCGGCGATCGCCACGTCCATGGGCACCATCCTCTTTACGTCGCTCTCCTCCGTGCGGGCGCACGCTTCCCGCGGTGCGGTTCTCTGGAACGTCGTCGCCGCGGTGGCGCCCGGGATTCTCTGCGGCGCCGTGATCGGTGCCCAAATTTCGGGGGCCCTCTCCACCTTCTGGGTGGCGCTCATCTTCGCCGCCTTCGTGTATTTTTCGGCCACGAAGATGTTCTTGGGCGGCAAGCCCGCACCGACCCGCCATCTTCCGGGCGCGCCGGGGATGTTCGGAGCAGGCTCCGTCATCGGCGTCATCTCGTCGCTCGTCGGCGCGGGCGGGGGCTTCATCTCCGTTCCCTTCATGACCTACTGCAACGTCAAGATGCACAACGCCATCGGCACCTCGGCGGCTCTGGGCTTTCCCATTGCCTTTGCGGGTACGATCGGCTACATCTGGAGCGGCTGGGGCATTGAAACGCTGCCGCAGTGGCCGATGATGCTCGGCTTCATTCACCTCCCCGCGCTCTTTTCCGTGGCGGTGATGAGCGTCCTGACGGCGCCCCTCGGCGCCAAGGTGGCTCACTCGATCGACACGAAGCCCCTGAAGCGCATCTTCGCGACGCTTCTCTACGTGCTCGCAACCTACATGCTCTGGAAGGCGATCAGCGCCTTCTGACCGACGCCGCCTGCGTTTGAGAAAAAGGGCGTCTTCCTCGGGGAAGACGCCCTTTTCTCATTTCGGCGGTGGTTGGTCGGTGCGCGACTGTGCACGACTCAGTGCGACTTTGCGCCGCGAAGACTCCGGGCCATGACGAAAAGCCCCGCGAGGATGAGCGGGATCGTCAGCCACTGACCTTGCGAGAGATCGAACGCCCGAAGGCCGAGGAAAGCGTCGGGTTCGCGGAAGTATTCGACGAAAAAGCGCGCCACCCCGTAACCGACGCCGAAAAGGCCGGCTACGAACCCGGCGGGTTTCGGTCGACGGGAGACGAACCAGAGCAAAAGAAAGAGCACCAGCCCCTCAAGCGCCGCTTCGTAGAGCTGCGACGGATGACGGGGAAGGCCGTCTCCCGCCTGCGGAAAGACCATGGCCCAGGGAAGCGCGGCGGGCGCTTCGCGCCCCCAGAGCTCTCCGTTGATGAAGTTCCCGATACGTCCCGCCATCAAGCCGAGGGGAACGAGCGGCGCGACAAAGTCGGCGAGCTTCCAAAAGCCGATGCCGTGACGATACGCGTAGAGGGCCATGACGACGAGGACGCCGATCAAGCCGCCGTGCGCGCTCATGCCGCCCTGCCAGATTTCAAAAATCGCGAGCGGGTGCTCCACATAGTAGGCGGGCTGATAAAAGAGGCAGTACCCGAGGCGTCCGCCCAGGATCACGCCGAAGATTCCGTAAAAAAGGAGATTTTCCACGTCGTCGGCGGTGACGCCGCGCCACGCGTCTTTCGCCCGCAGGCGACCGAGCAACCAGAAGGCGACAAAACCCGCCAGGTACATGAGTCCGTACCAGCGGACGGCCACGGGGCCAAGCTGGAGCGCCACGGGATCGAATTGGGGATGAATCAGCATTTCCGACGTTCCTTTGCGTCATTCGTCGAGCCGCCATTGTAGCGGCCGAGCGCCTCGGGCAAAGGTCGCCGGGCATCGCTTGTGTTAAGGTGGAGCCCTTCGAAACCCTCGTTTTCTTCGACGACCATGACCATCGAAACGCCTTCTTCCGCACGGCTTTCCTGCGCCCTCTCTGATCTGCGCGCAACCCGTCCGCTCGTTCACTGCCTGACCAACGAAGTCGTTCAGGAAATCACGGCCAACGTGCTGCTTGCGGCCGGCGCCTCGCCCGCCATGGTGGTGGCCGAAGAAGAAGCCGGTACCTTCGCCCGCATTGCGGGCGGCATTCTCGTCAATATGGGGACGCCCTTCCCGGAGCGCCTGCGCGCCATGCGCAAGGCGGTCGAAGGCGCCCGCGAAGCGGGCCGCCCCTGGGTGCTCGACCCCGTGGCCGCGGGCGGCATTCCCTGGCGCGACGGCGTCATCCGCGAGTTCGTCGAACTGAAGCCCGCGGTCATCCGCGGCAACGCGAGCGAAATCCTCGCCCTTGCGGGTGCGGGCACGGGCGGCAAAGGCGTCGACAGCACGGCCGATTCGAGCGACGCTCTTGAAGCCGCGCGAGCGCTTGCCGCTCGCACGGGAAGCGTCGTCGCCGTAACGGGCGCCGTCGACTACGTGACGGACGGCACGCGCACCTTCGCTATCACGGGGGGCGATCCCATGGCGACGCTCGTCGTCGGTACGGGCTGCTCGCTCTCCGCCTTGGTTGCAGCCTTTTGCGCCGCGCATCCGAACGCGCTCGAAGCCGCGGCGGCCGCCTGCGCGCTCGCGAAGCGCGCCGCCGAAGTCGCCCGACGCAAAGCGGACGCCCCGGGGAGCTTCCACGTCGCCTACATCGACGCGCTTTATACGATTCGTCCCGAAGAACTGGGGGCTTGACGATGACGGCATTTGATCCCGCCTCGCTGCGTCTTTACCTCGTGCTCGACCCCGACCTCTGCGGGGGTGCCGAAGGGATGATCCGCACCACGCAAGAGGCCCTCCTCGGAGGCGTCACGTTCGTTCAACTGCGCGCCCCCCGTTGGAAAAAGCGCGCCATGGCCGAATGCGCCCGGGCGCTTCTTGAGGTGACACGCGCGCGGGGGGTTCCGCTTGTGATCGACGACCACGCGGACGTGGCCTTTGCCGTGAACGCCGACGGCGTTCACGTGGGGCAGCAGGACCTCGCGGTCGACGACTGCCGGCGACTTCTCGGAGCGGGAAAAATCGTGGGGCTCTCGATCAATACGCCCGACGAGATGCGACGAGCGCCCGTCGATCTTGTCGACTACGTCGGCATCGGCCCCGTCTTTCATCAGACGACAAAGCGCGACGCTTCGCCCGCGCTCGGCCTTGAGGGGTTGCGCACGATCGTCGAAGCGTCTTCCCTGCCATCGGTGGCCATCGGCGGCATCAAAACGGAGAACGCCCGCGCGGTGACGGCGACGGGTGTCGACGGCATCGCCGTCGTTTCCGCTGTTTGCGGAACCCGCTCGCCCCGCGACGCGGCCGCTTCCCTTCGTTCCCAAATCGTTCGATGAAACTTCGCACGCTTTTTTCCGTTCAGCCGGGCACGCTCGCAAGCACCCTTCTCCTGTGGGCGGCCACGGCGGTGCTTCTCGCCTTTGCGGCTGCGCCCTATAGGGCGTTCCAGCTCTGGTCCTTCTCGATTCTCTTCGGCGGACTGCTCCTCTATCGGGGACGCTCGAGCCTCGTCAAGGCGGTCGCCTACCTCGGCTTTCTGCTGATCTGGATCGACGGTGGCATTCGCGCCTTCCTGCGTACGATCTACGGGGCGGAACCGAAGTCCACTTTCGTTCTCGAGTCGGTGGCGAACACCCATACGTCGGAGAGCTTCGAATACTTTCAGACGCTCTGGAGCGACGTCGCCCTCTGGTCGGGGATCGTCCTCGCTCTGGCGATCGCGGGACTCTTTCTCATTCGCCGCATTCCTTCGACGCCCGCACCGCGCACGGTGTCGGGCAAAGCCCAGACGGCGCTTATCGGCTTTCTCGCGCTCGTTTTGACGGTCGGTGCGGCCCTGAGCCCCTGGCGCGGTCACTGGCCGATTTTCTACTGGCCCTCGTGGGCGGCATCCGTCGAAAGCGTTCGCGCGGGTTGGGAAAATCAAACGCAGGAGCATGAGCTTCGTCGTGCGACGGCCGACGCTCAGGTGACTTCCGCCTCAAAGGAACCCCGTACCCTACTGCTTCTGGTGGGTGAGAGCACGGTACGCGACAACCTGTCGCTCTACGGCTATCCGCGAAACACCACGCCGAAGCTCGACGCTCTGACGAAGGACCCTCACTTTGCGACCGTGCGTCCGGTGTGGTCCGTTTCCTCGTCGACGCTTCCCGCGTTCGACGACATGTTCGAATTCTCCACGTCGTCGGGCCCGGGGAATCTCTTCGCCTTTTTCCGAAGCGCGGGCTACAAAGTGACGTGGATCAGCAACCAGGACGACCTGGCCATCAAGAATCGCTATGCCGCCTGGGACGACGATCCGGAAATGCTCAATCGCCTCTCCGGCCGTTCGAGCGCATCGCTCGACGGCAACGTTCTTCCCTCCCTGGAGAAGGCGCTGAACGATCCCGCCGAACGCCACCTCATTGTGGTGCATCTCATCGGATTGCACCCGCACTACCGTCTGCGCCATCCGAGCGACTGGACGGCCGACTGGGCGAAAAACGACGCCGTCGAAACGCAACTGAAGTCGCTCGATCGATCGAGCTGGGTGATCGACGCCCGCAGCGACTACGACCTCGGCATTCGCTATCAGGATGAGATCCTTGCGCGCTCGCTGGAGCTCGCCCGCGCGTCGAGCTCAGGGAAGATCCTCGATTGGATCTATGTCTCGGACCACGGACAGGAGCTCGGCGACGACGAAAACCGCACCGGTCACTCCAATACGACCGCGGACGGCTATCGGGTACCGCTCCTTTTCTGGCTCTCCGACCGAACCGATGTGAAGAGCTGGGAGAGCCGCCCCTTCCGCACCGACTATCTGAGCCCGACCTTGCTCGCTCTTGCAGGCATCCGTTGGAAAGACGAAAACGCAAGCCGCATCTTCCTTGATCCCGCCTACGTCTGGGAAAAGCCCGACATTCCCGCCGTCGACCCGGAACTCAACGCCGTCACCGCTCGGGAAGCCGAACGTCGCGCAAACGCGGCGCCTTGATGCGTTTTCACACACCTTGGAAAAATTCGTGAGGCGCCGCACCCCTCGGGCTCCGTAGAATGGGGGAAACCCTTCTTCTTTTGGAAACATCCCCATGCGCGAGCGTCAATTGCCCACGACGGTCCGGCTCTCCGAGAAGGACGCCCGAGACGTCCTTCTCTCCGAGCTTCTTGAAACGCCGACCGAGGTCGCCCCGGGCGAGAAGGCCGTTTGGACCCCGGCCGATGCCGCCGCCGCAACGCGGGATGCCCGCCACTTGGCGGGCGAACGGCGTACGCCGGGTCTGTTTCTGCCGCTGCGAGCGCGACTCGTTCTGGCGCGACTCAAAGAGCGTCGCGTCAAAACGACGCTCGAACGAACGGGCATCGCCACGACCCCCGTCCTTCTGACGCTCGCGATGCTCGGCTATCTTGCGGGGGTGCTCACGGACCGACTCGCCACGACGGGATCGGTGGTGAATCTTTTGTCGCCTCCGCTTCTCGCCTTCTTCCTTTGGAATATCTTTGTCTATCTCCTTCTTCTCGTTCAGGGCGCGGGCGCCCTGACGGGAAAGTCAGTCGGCGCGCCCCTGCGATCGGCCCTGGTGCGGCTCTTCGAGAAACTGCACCTTCCGGGCCTCAAAAAGGACGGCCTCCGCACGCGCTTTTGGGCGCGTTGGGCGCCCCTCATGGCGCCGAAGCTCACCCTCTGCGCCGCGCAGGCACTCCACCTGGCAACCCTGGCTTTTGCAATCGGCCTTCTGACGAGTCTTGCCGTTCGCGGCATCGGGACGGCTTATGTCGTCGGGTGGGAAAGCACGTGGCTTGCCGACCGACCCGACATCGTCCACGGCATTCTCAACGCGACCTACGGGCTCGTGCCGGGCTCTCAACCCATGCCCGACGTCGAACACGTGCGGCTCATGAATCTTGCCGACGGGCTTTCCGCACCGCTTACCGAATCCACGTCGTGGTTGTTGCGCCTCATGGGCCTCATCGCCGCTCTGGTACTTGTTCCCCGCGCGAGTCTCGCGTTTGTCGCGACGTTGCGCATTCGTCGGCGCGAAAAGGCGCTTCCTTTCCCCGTAACGACTCCCTACTATCGGCGACTTCTCCTCTCGGACAACGAAGCCCGTCGCCGCGAAGTCGTCGTGCTCGTACCCGAAACGCACGGGAAGGACTGGACGGACCTTTGCCGCCGCACCGAGGCGCTCCTCAAGGCCCGGGACGTCGCTCTGAAAATCGTCCCCGCCGAACTCTGGGATACGACGCCCGAAGCGGTTCTCGAACGCGTGCAAAAAGAAGGCGCTTCGGAGCGCCTCTTCTGGGTGGCGCTCGACGCTTCCGCCACGCCCGAAGAAGAAATTCACGGTCGGTTCCTTACGGCCCTTTCCGAGAACGTCGTCGTGCTGCTCGACGTCTCTTCCCTCTTTGCGCGCTTCGGCAAAGACGCGCCCAACGTCCGGAGCCGTCTGGCGCTCTGGGAGACGTTCGCGCACGATCACGGCGTCCGCATTGCGGCACTCGATCTTGCGGACGCCTCCCCCGAATTCATCGACGCCCTTGAGGCGTTGGTCGGCTCGAGCGCCGACGCGTTTCAACCCAATTGAGAGTCATGAGTACAACCGATCCGCTTCGCATTCATCTGAGCCTCGTCAGCCACACGAACATCGGCAAGACAACGCTCGCCCGAACACTGCTCATGCGTGACGTGGGTGAAGTGGCCGACCGGGCGCACGTTACCGAAACGACGGACGACTACGTGCTCGCCCGCGGTCCCGCGGGGTGCGAACTTGTTCTTTGGGATACGCCGGGGTTCGGGAACTCCGTGGCGCTTGCGAAACGCTTGTCCGAGCGCTCGAACCCGGTCGGATGGTTTCTCTCCGAAGTGTGGGACCGCTTCACGAACAAAGCCTTCTGGCTCGATCAGCGGGCGGTCCGCCACATTCGGGACACCTCAAGCGTCGTGCTGTACCTCGTGAACGCCGCCGAACGGCCGTCCGTCACGCCCTACATCCCCGCCGAGATGCGGATCCTCTCTTGGATCGGCAAGCCCGTCATCGTGCTTCTCAACCAGATGGGGAAGCCCCGTCCGCCCGAAGACGAACGAGCCGAACTCGAACTCTGGAAGAGCGAACTCGCACCGTACGACTTCGTCAAAAGCGTCCTTCCCATGGATGCCTTTGCGCGGTGCTGGGTGCAGGAAGCAGCGCTCTTCGACGCGCTGGCCGAAGCGCTTCCCCCCGAATCGCAGACGACCTTCGACACGCTGCGCACCGTCTGGATTCGCGGACGCCGGGCCGTTTATTCGAGTTCGCTCGACACCATCGCCCTGCACGTCTGGCGGCAGATCACGGCGCATGAAACGGTGCCGACCCCGACCCTCAAAGACCACATGCTCACGATGGTCAAGCATTTCGGTCTCATGAAAAAGGAAGAGGATCGTCTGTCGGACGCGCAAACGGCCCTTTCCGCCCAAGCGGCCGACAGCTTCTGCGCGCTCACGAACGCGCTCATCGAACTGAACGGTTTGCGCGGCAGCGGCGTCTCCAAAGAAATCCTTCGCCGCATGAAAACCGACTGGGAGCTCGCCGCCTACTCGATCGATCCGGGCAGCGCCGCCGCGGTCGGCACCGGGATCGGCGCCACCTCGGGCGCGGCCGTCGGAGCCGCAACCGACTTCGCGACGGGCGGCCTCAGTCTCGGTCTCGGGACCCTGATCGGCGGTTTGATCGGTGCGATCGGCGGCATCGGTGCCGCAACGCTCTACAATGCTCGTCACGAAAAGTCCGGGATTGAAATTTCCTGGAGCGAGCACGCGCTCAAGGGCTTCATCCTAGAGGCCGTGCTCCTTTACCTCGCGGTCGCGCACTTCGGGCGCGGGCGCGGCGACTGGGCCGAAGGCGAAAGTCCGGAATTCTGGAAGAAAGCCGCGACGGACGCCCTGAACGCACAACCGATGGATCTTCCGGACTTGAAAAACATGGCGGCCGAAGAAGGGCTTCCGCTCCTTACGCAGCGCATCGACTCCGTGCTTCGCGCCGTCTTCACCATGCTCTACAACCGCTCTGTCTGAGCTCGTCCGCCATCATGCTTACGAAAGGCCTTACCACCGTCGGTCTTCTTCTCGTCTCGAACGTCTTCATGACGCTCGCCTGGTACGCCCACCTGAAACTTCAGAGCGCCAAGCTGATCAGCAGCTGGCCGCTTTACACGGTCATTCTCTTTTCCTGGGGGATCGCCCTCTTCGAATACTCCTTCATGGTTCCCGCCAACCGGATCGGCTTTGTCGGCAACGGCGGCCCCTTCACTCTGGTGCAGCTGAAGATCATCCAGGAGGTGATCACGCTCTTCGTCTTCACCGTCTTCTCGCTCGTCGCCTTCCAAAACCAGGCGCTCGGCTGGAACCACCTCGCGGCCTTTGCCTGCATGGTCGGAGCGGTGTTCTTCGTTTTTATCAAGTAAGAATTTCCTTCATGACCTACTTGAATTTCATCGGGTTTTATAAAGTGATAACCCAATTCATTGCTTTGTAAAGAAAGCAAGACAATCGCAAACTTGTGACCATCGCGAGTTGCTCGACTTTGTAAAATCTGTTTTTTCAAAACTAATCATTGTCGATAGCAGCTTCAGCACCATCGAAAGAGTCTGCTTTACAAACCCTGAATTGACAGCAACGAGAGCGCACTCTCGCGAGCATGTCCACTTCTCAGGTGCGCCACATGCAACCCCGAAAAGCGCTCACCCTAGTTGATTCAATAGAGGATCTGCGCAGATTCTGCACGCTCCTGGTCAGTATCTCCACTCAAGATCAATCCATTTATAGGATTTGATGTTTTCATCCCTCTTAGCCACTCTTTCGCCCTGGAACAGGCACACATTCATCCAATAATTTATGGAGATATGAAATAAGAATCAATATATCCACTGCATCTTTTTCATTGATATCCCAGTGGATTCTAAGCTCATGTGCAGTAACATTCCTGACCATATGAAAAACACCGCATAGCATTTCCTTAAGTCCATTTTGTTGACTCTTTTCGCTGGGGCTCTCTAATCTATTAAAGGCAATATATTTTTCTTTTTGTCCAAACGCGACATTAAATAACTCTGCCCCATCTGTCTTTAAGCCTGACATCTCTCTTACTCTACCAGCCAGGCTCTTTGTTGCCTCTTGAACGGCATGGAAATAATCCTGCGCTAGTAGCTCATCGCGACAACATTTCAATACTTCTGGATGCACACCATAAGTATTCAATTTCTCACGCAGTGACTTTGTCCTCCGTCGGACCTCCTCAAGAGTTTGCGCCTTTGTAATCGAATGAAATTTTCCATCGTCCCTTATTTCAATACCCACAAGCATTAAAACTTGATTTAGGCCGGCTTGCATCCTTTTATACCGCTCATAATTCTTCCCTAGCCCCTGAGCGGGATCCATACAATCCAACATGAAGTCAAACACAACACTAGTGGATTGACTGTTATTTACGGCAATACAAAAAGCATTATAAATCCGTTTCCACTTCGTAAATCCTGAACCCGGATCCTCCAAGCCCCTCTGCGCCAGAAGACGCCCAATCTCAGAACCCGTAAATCCATTGTCAGTGGACCCCAAGACATGAGCAATTTGCACAAGTTGAGCTTCATTTAACTGCGGCAACCCCATAGAGCATCTCCTTTCACATCAAGCTTATACTCAGGAATATCGAAGGTATAAGGCCATCTGAGCAGATAGCCCTTACGAAAGAGCGATATTGCACATGTTTTCCACTCAAAAAAAGAGAGGAGAAATTCCCCTCTCTTTTTTGAAGTTATTTGGCTCGTCACGGAACCATCTGTTCCACTTCATCCTTCTTGACGGTCTTCACGAGGTCCTCGCGCTTGACGCCGAGGTAGAGCGCGATGGCCGCCGCCACGAAGACGGACGAGTAGACGCCGAGCAGGATGCCGATCGTGAGCGCGAGCGAGAAGTAGTGCAACGCCGGGCCGCCGAAGAAGAACATCGAGAGCGTCATGCAGAGGGTAGACGTATGAGTGATCACCGTACGCGAGATCGTCGCCGTAATGGCCGAGTTGATCACCTCGATCGTGTCCGCGCGGCGCATCTTGCGGAAGTGCTCGCGAACGCGGTCGAAAATAATCACCGACTCATTGACGGAGTAACCGAGCACGGCGAGGACGGCCGCGAGCACCGGAAGCGTGAACTCCCACTGCATCACGGAGAAGATCCCCACCACGATCACCACGTCGTGCAGGTTCGCGATGATGGCCGCGAGAGCGAATTTCCATTCGAAGCGGAAGGCGAGGTAGATCATGATGCCGACCACGACGAGCGCAAGCGCCGTACCGCCGTCTCGGGCAAGTTCGTCACCCACCTGCGGACCGACGAACTCCGTACTCTTCATGTGCACGCCCGGAGTCGTCTTTTCGAGGACCTTCATCACTTCAGCGGCAACCTGACCGGAGGTCTGGCCTTCCTTCGTCGGAACGCGGATCACCACGTCGCGCGAGGAGCCGAAGGTTTGCACGAGCACTTCCTTCGAGACCTTGGCGAGGTCCGTACGGATCTGCTCCGTGTTGGCCGCCTGCGGAAAGTTCACTTCGATCTGCGTACCGCCCGTGAACTCGATCGAGAACGCCAGCCCGTGTGCGAAGATCCAGTAGACCGCCACGACGAAGCTCACGAGCGAAATCGAGTTCAGCACGTGGCGGTAGTGCATGAAGGGGATCGTTTTATGAATGCGGAAAAATTCCATTTGCGTAGTTCTCCCTCAGATCACTTGGCCGACGCTTTGTCCGCATCCGGACGCCAGACCTGACCGATGTGAACGGCGGTCAGCTTCTTCTTGCGGCCGTAGATGAGGTTGATGAGCGCACGAGACACCACGACCGACGTGAAGATCGAGGTCGCAATGCCGAGGCAGTGGACAACGGCAAAGCCGCGCACGGGGCCCGAGCCGAAGATAAGGAGCGCCAGACCGGCGATCAGGCTCGTGATGTTCGAGTCGAGAATGGTCGCAAACGCGCGGTCGTAACCTTCCGCGATAGCCGTCTGCGGCAAGCGGCCGATACGCAACTCTTCGCGCACGCGTTCGTTGATGAGCACGTTCGCATCGACGGCCATACCGAGCGTAAGCGCGATGGCCGCGATACCCGGCAGCGTGAGCGTCGCCTGCATGAGCGAGAGAATCGAGACAAGCATCATCACGTTGCAGATGAGCGAGATACCCGACACCAGACCGAAGACCTGGTAGTAAAGCGCCATGAAGACCGCAATGATGATGAAACCGTAGAGCGTCGAGCGGAAGCCCGCTTCGATGTTCGCTTCGCCGAGGCTCGGCCCGATCAGGCGTTCTTCGACGATTTCCATCGGCGCGGCGAGCGAACCGGCACGCAGCAGAAGCGCCGTATCGGTCGCTTCGATCGTCGTCATGGCACCCGAAATCTGCACGCGGCCGCCGCCGATTTCCTGGCGGATCACCGGCGCCGTCACGACTTCGCCCTTGCCCTTTTCAAAGAGCAGGATGGCCATGCGCTTGCCGACGTTTTCGCGGGTCACTTCCTGGAAGATGCGGGCGCCGCGGTTGTCGAGTTCGAGGTTGACGGTCGGTTCCTGCGTCTGGCTGTCGAAGCCCGGCTGCGCGTCGTTGAGGCTGTCGCCCGTGAGGATGACACGGCGCTTCACGAGGATCGGACGACCTTCGCGGTCCGTATACTTTTCGTCGCCGAAGGGAACGTTCCCCTGAGCGAGCTGTGCGAGCGCTTCGGGCGAGTCGTCGACCAGGCGCACTTCGAGCGTCGCCGTACGACCGAGAATGTCCTTTGCTTTGGCCGTATCCTGAACGCCTGGGAGCTGCACGACGATGCGGTCGGCACCCTGCTGGGCGATCACGGGTTCGGCCACGCCCAACTCGTTGATTCGGTTGTGCAGCGTCGCGATGTTCTGCTTGAGAGCGTTGTTCTGCACGGCCTGAATGGCCTTTTGCGTCAGCGAAGCGCGAATGATGAAGGGAGCCTTCGTCGTTTCGGGGAGCGTCAGCTGCAGATCCGTCTGCGTGTTGCGCAGAAGGTCGTTTGCCCGGGCGCGTTCTTCCGCAGTCGCAAAGCTCACTTCGACGTCGTTGCCGACGCGGTTGATGCCCGTGTGACGGATGCGCTTGTCGCGCAGCTGCGTGCGAAGGTCGGCCGCCGTTGCATCGGCGCGCTTCGTGATCGCCGCGCGCATGTCGACCTGCAGGAGGAAGTGCACGCCGCCGCGAAGGTCGAGACCGAGGTACATCGGCAGACCGCGGATCGAAAGGAGCCACTGAGGCGTGTTCGGCACGAGGTTGAGCGCCGCGATGTAGCTCGGATCCTTCGGATCGCTGTTGAGCGCGTGATCGATCACTTCGCGGGCCTGAAGCTGCTCTTCGGTCTGAGTCGGATCAAACCGCACGCGAATCGTATTTTGCTGGGCGCCCTGTTCGAAAAAGACGCCGTTCGGGTTGAGCTTGGCGTTCGCCAGCGCCGTCTGCACGCGGTTGAGCGTGTCTTCGGTCACCTTGACGGTAGCCTTGCCCGACGAGATCTGCACCGCAGGCGACTCGCCGTAGAAGTTCGGCAACGTGTAGATGAGCCCGATGACGAGCACGATGCCGATCATGATGTATTTCCAAAGAGGATAGCGATTCATCCGCTTACTCCGTCCGTTCAATGCGCAAAAAAGGGCTTTACCGGCCCTTTTGTCCGTCGGGGCCCGTTGCCCCGACCTTGCCCGAGCCTTTCGGCTCAAGCTCAAAAGGCGTCGAGGGACGCGCCCTCAACGCCTTTTTGAATTCCAGCGGGAATCAGAACTTGATGGATCCCTTCGGGAGAACCATCTGAACCGCCGCACGCTGCATCGTCACGACGACGGGCTTGCCGTCGCAGGAGGCGATCTGCAGATTGATCGTCTGTTCGCCGACGCTTTCGATGCGACCCGAAAGACCGCCGAGCGTCATGACTTCATCGCCGCGGGCAAGCGCTTCGCACATCTGCTGATGTTCCTTCTGGCGCTTCTGCTGCGGACGAATGAGGAAGAACCAGAAAACCACGAAGATGACGATCAGGGGAACGACCTGAAGGAGGAAACCCTCCATACCGCCGGGGGCGGCTTCCGCCGCCAAGGCGTCAGTAACAAAAAACATTTCTACTCCGGAAGTGGCTAGTCCAAAACCCGCTTCGCGCCTGCGAGAGGCCCGAAGCGAGCGATTTTTGCATTATAGAGGGGAAACCTTCCGCGAGACCTTAAGGATTTTCAAGGGTCCGTCGGGACTTACCGAAGGTCGCCCTCCGCGAAGCACGGGGAAAAATCACTCGATCCCGCGGGCGCGATCCTCGCGGAAGCGCGTCTTCCACTCCTCGAACGTCCCCGCTTCGAGCGCGTCGCGCATCTCCTGCATGAGGTTGAGGTAGAAGTGGAGGTTGTGGATCGTGTTGAGTCGCGCCCCGAGGATTTCGCCCACCTTGTGCAGGTGGTGCAGGTACGCGCGGCTGAAGTTGCGGCACGTGTAGCAGTTGCACGACGGATCGAGCGGGCGAAGGTCGTTGCGGTAGCGGCTGTTCTTGAGCTTCACGTCGCCGAAGCGCGTGAAGAGCCAGCCGTTGCGCGCGTTGCGGGTCGGCATCACGCAGTCGAACATGTCGATCCCCGAGGAGACGCCGTCGACGAGGTCTTCGGGCGTACCGACACCCATCAGGTAGCGGGGACGATCGTCGGGCAGCTGATGCGCCACTTCGTCGAGAATGCGCAGCATCTCTTCCTTGGGTTCGCCCACCGAGAGGCCGCCCAAGGCGTAGCCGTGAAAGCCGATGCTCTTCAAGCCGTCCAGCGACTCTTCGCGAAGCTTCGTGAACATGCCGCCCTGAACGATGCCGAAAAGCGCGTTCGGATTTTCGAGGCGCTCGAACTCGTCCTTCGAGCGCTTCGCCCAGCGAAGGCTCATGCGCATCGACTTCGCGGCTTCGAGTTCGGTCGCGGGACGGTCGCCGATCTTGTAGGGCGTGCACTCATCGAGCACCATCACGATGTCGGAATTGAGCGTCTTTTGGATCTGCATCGAAATTTCGGGCGTCAAAAAGAGCTTGTTCCCGTTGATCGGGTTGCTGAATTTCACGCCCTCTTCGGTGATCTTGCGCAGCTCCCCGAGGCTGAAGACCTGGAAGCCGCCCGAGTCGGTGAGGATGGGCTTGTCCCACTGCATGAAGTCGTGCAGCCCCTTGTGGGCTTCGATCACTTCAAGCCCCGGGCGCAGCCACAGGTGGAACGTGTTGCCGAGAATGATCTGCGAGCCCACTTCTTTCAGTTCGTAGGGCGCCATCGCCTTGACGGAGCCGTACGTGCCGACGGGCATGAAGATCGGCGTCTGCACGACGCCGTGGTTGAGGGTCAGTTCGCCGCGGCGGGCCTTGCCGCACGTGGTTTTGACCTTGAAGGAAAAAGCCATTTCGTTCGTGTCCTTGTTTGTGGGCTCGATCAGGCGCCCGGCGCCTTTTCGATGAAGCAGGCGTCGCCGTAGCTGAAGAAGCGGTACTTCGCATCGACCGCGTGACGGTACGCTTCGAGGATGCGTTCGCGCCCGACGAGGGCGGAAACAAGCATGACGAGCGTCGACTTCGGCAGGTGGAAGTTTGTGACGAGCGCGTCGACGATGCGGAAGGTGTAGCCCGGCGTGATGAAAAGCGCCGTGTCGCGCGCTCCGGCTTCGACGTGCCCGATGCGGTCGGCCGCGCTCTCAAGCGTTCGCAGGGACGTCGTGCCGACCGCGATCACGCGACGGCCTTCGGCCTTCGCGCGGTTGATCTTTTCGGCAACGTCCGCGGGCATCGAATACCACTCGGAGTGCATGTGGTGCTCGGAAAGCTTCTCGACGCGCACGGGCTGGAACGTGCCCGCACCCACGTGCAGGGTGACGTATTCGATGTCGACGCCCCTTTCCTTCAGGCGTTCGAGCAACTCGTCCGTAAAGTGCAGACCCGCCGTCGGCGCCGCCACGGCGCCCGGGTACTTCGCGTAGACCGTCTGATAGCGACCTTCGTCGCTCTTTTCGGCGGCGTGTTCGATGTAGGGAGGAAGCGGAACCTTGCCGAAAGCTTCCAGGACGTCGAGCACGGGACGATCGAATTCGAGCACGAAGAATTCGCCCTGACGCCCCGTTACGATCACGGTTTCTTCGGCGCCGTCGGCGGAAAAAATCAGCTTCGTGCCGGGCTTCGGGGACTTGCTCGCGCGCACCATGGCAATCGCGGACTTCTCGCCCGTGACGCGTTCGACGAGCGCCTCGACGGCGCCGCCCGTTTCCTTGCGCCCGAGCAAGCGCGCTTTGATGACGCGGGTGTTGTTGGCGATCAGGAGGTCGCCCGGACGCAGATAGGACTCGATGTCCGTGAAGCGCTTGTCTTCGATGACGTCCGTCGTGATGTGGAGAAGACGCGATGCGGAGCGGTCCGCAAGCGGATACTGAGCGATGAGCTCGGGAGGGAGCTCAAAATCAAAGTCGGAGAGAAATTGTTCCTGCATGGCTTGACCGGCCAGAGACGTTGATGACCGCTCGCGGGCGAACGGTCGGGAAAGCAAAGTGCGTGATTGTACTTGAAAAACCTCGGTGCGCGCCGACTCAGTCGTTCGAACCCGCGAGCATCAGGGGCGAGAGGAGAAGACTCCCCGAAGAGCGGGCGCCGTTCATCGCGACGTCGCTCCCCACGGCCACGAGTCCCGCCATCATGTCGAGTACGTTCCCCGCCATCGTCACGCCTTCGACGGGAGCGACGATGCGGCCGTTTTCCACCCAGAAACCCGAGGCACCGCGCGAATAGTCGCCCGTCACGGGGTTGAACCCGTGGCCGATCACCTCCGTCGCGTAAAAACCCGTGCCGAGACGCTCGAGCATGGCGGGAAGCGTGTCGCCCGCTTCGGTACGGCTCGAGACGAGCGCGAGGTTGTAGGCGCCGCCCGCGTTCCCCGTCGTGCGTCGACCGAGCTTTCGGGCGCTGTAGGACGTCAGGAAGACGCCGCGCAGCACGCCCTCTTCGACGACGGCGCGCTCCAGCCCCGCACAGCCTTCGTCGTCGAAAACGCCCGAGCCCATCGCACCGACCGTGTACGGGGACTCCAGAACGGAAACGTGCGAAGGGAAAACGGCCGTTCCTTCTCGCCCCTCCAGGCACGAAGCGTGACGGTAGAGCGCACCGCCCCAGAGGAGACCTGCGAGCATGTCGAGCATCCCCGTTGCGATGTTCGCATCGATCAGTACGGGCACCGTACGGTTCGAAAGGGGCTTTGCCCCGAGGCGTGCCACGGCGCGCTCGGCGGCGAGCCGCCCGAGCACTTCGGGACTTTTCAGTCGAGCGACGCTTCGCTCTTCGGTCCAGGCGTCGCCGCGCTGCATGCCGCGGGCATCCTCGGCAATGGAGCCCAAGTCCATGCTGTGCCGCCCGTACCGGTAGCCCGCGCAAAAGCCCAGGGTGTTCGCGAGCGTAAAGGCACCCTCCGACGTCTCAAAGCGCGCGCCGTCCGAATTCGTGATGCGGCTGTCGTACGCCTCGGCGGCCGATTCCATGCGGGTAAGGAGTTCGACGGCGTCCTCCACGGTCCCCGTCCACGGGTGCCAGAGGTCGAGCTCGCGAAATTCCGTCTGCAGATCCCGCTCGTCGGGAAGCCCCGTCGCCGGATCTTCCGCCGCGACGGAGGCGATCTCCGCGGCGCCCTTCAGTACGGCCTCCATCGCGCGCTCCGAAAGGTCGGAGGTACTCGCCCGGCCGCGGCGCTTTCCTTTCCAGACGGTCACGGTGAGGACCGTCTCGTCCGAGTGCTCGACCGATTCGATTTCCCCCAGGTGCGTTGCGACCGAGAGGCCTTTGTCAAAGCTCACTTCGGCACACGCCTCGTCCGCACCGAGCTGCTTCGCGCGCTCGATCGCCCAACGGGCGAGTTGTGCGGTGGTCTCAAGGGAAGCGTCCGGCAAAGGAGAAGCGGAATTCGTCATGGCGGAAAACGATGCGAAGCGTAATGAGTAAACGAACCCTCGGAACCTCGGTCGAGCCGCGCTCCGTCTCCTCCGAAAGGACGAGCGACGCGCCCCCCCGAGGCCTCGGGGAAACCCGTTATCATAAGGGTTTTCGAAACCCTGAACTTTTCTGAACAAACGGTGCCGCCCATGCGTGAGGACGCCTACTACGACGAAGACGACGAATCGGAAGACCGCTATCGAGGCCCTTCCAAATCGCAGCTGAAACGCGAACAGCTCGAACTGCAGGATCTCGGCAAGGAGATGACGAAACTCGGCGACGATCAGCTCAAGCGCATCGATCTGCCCGAAGACGTGCTCGTCGAGATTCTCGAATTCCGCCGCATGCGCTCCTTCGGCGCGCAGCGCCGACAGCTGCAACTCATCGGCAAGAAGATGCGCAACATGGATCCGAAGGCCGTACGTGAAGCCATCGACCGCGCGACGGGCGAATCCAAGGCCGCCGTGGCGCTCCTGCACCGCTGCGAAACGCTTCGCGAACAGATGATTGCGGACGACAAGGCCCTCACGAAGTTCATCGACGAGCATCCGGGCGTCGACATTCAGACGCTTCGCGGGCTCGTGCGCAACGCCCGCCGCGAGCGCGAACTGCAAAAGCCCCCGAAGAGCGCCCGCGAACTCTACAAGTTCCTGCACGCGTTGCTTGACGAACCCGTCTCCCTCTACGCGCCTGACGACGAGGACGAGGAAGACGGCCGCTAACCCGGCGCATTCGCACAGTTTCACTTCGGCCGTCGGCTTTTCCGACGGCCTCTCTTTTGGAGGACGAGCATGAAGCCGCCCCGCAGTACCGAAAACGAACTCATCCTCGGTCTTGTTTCGATTTCCGACCGTGCGAGCCGCGGTCAATACACGGACGAAGGCATCCCCAATCTCGAAGCCTGGTGCAAAAAGGCCATCACGAACCCCATTCGGGTTCACAAGCGCCTGATTCCGGACGAACGCTTCGAAATCGAAAAGACGCTTCGCGAGTTGGTCGACATCATCGGCTGCGACCTCATTCTCACGACGGGCGGGACGGGTCCCGCCCGCCGCGACGTGACGCCCGAGGCAACGCTCGCCGTCGCGACGCGCGAGCTTCCCGGCTTCGGCGAACAGATGCGCGCGATTTCGGGCCACTTCGTTCCCACCGCGATTCTGTCGCGCCAGGTGGGCGTCCTTCGTGAAACGCCCGATCATGCCGCGCTCATTCTCAATCTCCCCGGGCGTCCCAAGGCGATTGCCGAAACGCTCGAAGGCCTGCGCGACGACGACGGAAAGGTGCTCGTGAACGGCATTTTCGCCGCCGTCCCCTACTGCATCGACTTGATCGGCGGCCCCTACATCGAGACGAACGGAGACGTGGTCGAAGCCTTCCGCCCGAAGAGCGCCCGCCGTCCGAAGGCAGCCGCCCCCGCCGAAGAAGCGAAGGCCGACGAAGCTCGCAAGCCCGAAACCGCTCCCGAGCCCGCCAAGCCCGTCGAACCCCAAGCGACGCCCGCTCAGGCCGCGCCCGAAGCGAAGACGGAGCCGAAACCCGAACAGCAAGCCGAACCGAAGGCGGAGACCGGCATCGAACCCCGTGAGGAACGTGCCGAACCCGCTCCGGCGCCGTTCGGCCCGTCGGAGATCGTCTTTGCGACGCCCCGCAGCACGGATGCGCCCGCGGAGCTGACGCTCGTCTGGTTGCACGGGCTCGGCGCCGACAATCGCGACTTCCTGCCGCTTGCGGACGAAATCCTGCATCAGGACGGCCCCGTCTGCCGCCTCGTGATGCCGAACGCCCCGGTGCGCGAACTGACGCTTCACCCAGGCTTTCCGCTTCGCGGCTGGTACGATCTGCGCAGCCACACGATCGACGAAAACGAAGACGTGCTCGGCATTCGCGAGTCCGCGGCCCGTGTGTCGGCCCTGATCGACGAACTTGAAGCGAACGGCATTCCCCGCCGTCGCATCGTCCTCGGGGGCTTCTCCCAGGGGGCGGCCATTTCGCTTTACGCGGGTCTGCGTCTTTCCGCTCCGATCGGCGGCATTGCCGCGCTTTCGGGCTACCTGCCGCTTGCTCAGCGCCTCTACTCGGAAGCAACGGCCGCGGGCCGCGCGACGCCCGTCTTCATGGCGCACGGCGTCTTCGACAGCGTGGTTTCGCCCGTCACGGCGGAGCGCAGCGCGAGCGTCATCCGCGAAGTGGCTCCCGCCTTCTCGTGGAAGACCTACGACATGGAGCACGAAGTGGGCGGCGAGGAACTCTACGACCTCGGGCGATTCCTTCGCTCCGTGGCTCAGAGCTTCTGAGCTCGACTTGAGAAGCGCCGGCCGTCGGCCGGCGCTCAGCCGAGATTTGCGGCCTCCAGGAAGGGGGCCGCGGCATCCTTCGGGGAAAGGATCGGCGTTTCAACACCCCAATCGACGGCGAGCGTCGGATCGTTCCATCGAACGGCTCCTTCGCTCGCCGGATCGTAATAGGCGTCGGTTTTGTACTGAAAAAGGACGTCGTCCGTCAGCGTGAGAAAGCCGTGCGCGAAGCCCTTCGGGATGAAGAGCATCGCGTGGTCGTGTGCCGAAAGTTCGACCGCAAGCCATCGAAACCGCGTCGGGCTTCCCGCCCGAATGTCCACGATCACGTCCCGCACGGTCCCCGTCAGGCACCGTACGAGCTTGGCCTGTGCCGAAGCTCCGCGCTGGAAGTGCAACCCGCGCAACGTCCCCTTTCGACGCGTCCAACTTTCGTTTTCCTGCACGAAGTACGGCAACGCGCACGTCCGGTCGCGCAAGCTGAGCGTTTCCGAAAAGTACCCCCGATCGTCGGCATGGACGTTCGGGTAAAGAAGCATCGGTCCGTCGAGCTCGAGTCGTTCGACGCGCATGGTGAAGTCTCCAAGTCTTCGACAGGGCGCGCCGTCGGCACGCCGAAAAGCAAAAAAGCCCAGGCGATCGATCGTCGACTGGACTTTTCAGTGGTGGTCCCCAGAGTGAGACTCGAACTCACACGGTTTTACCCGGCGGATTTTGAATCCGCTGCGTCTACCATTCCGCCATCCGGGGAGAGAGGACGAAGTATATCAGAAGCGCTCCCGTTTCGGTTCGGGAGCACAGTGTTTTTTCATCGTTCGTCCCGAGGGTCGTCCGAATCGACGGCTTCGGATGCTTCCGTCGCTTCAAGCGGCTCGATCTTCTGCGTCGCGTCCGCCCGACGGACGGCTTCGATCAGCTCGGCCGCCCTTTCCCCGTTCGGGGCTCGCCAGTCGGGCGCCACGTCGCGAAGCGGCACCAAAACGAAGAGCCGCTCCGTCATGCGGGGGTGAGGAAGCGTGAGGAATGCGGTCGAACGCACTTCCCCTTCAACCTCAAGAAGATCCAGGTCGAGCGTGCGCGGGGCGTTGTGTACGCCCGCGGGGCGCACGCGCCCGCGGCGCTCTTCGATTGCCTGCAGTTCGTGCAGAAACGCTTCGGGCGTCCCTTCGAACGTTACGGACGCCACCGCGTTCACGTAGTCGGGGCCCGAAGAGTCGACGGGCGACGTACGGTAAAAGCGACTGACGCGCAGGACCTCGACCCCCGGGAGCGCGCGCATGTCGTCGAGCGCCGCATGCAACATTTCGACGGGGTTACCGAGGTTGGCGCCGAGCGCAACGAACGCCTTTTTCATTCCGCCGACTCCGCTTTGTTGCGGGACGAGCGGCGACGGGGACGACGGCGGCGTTTCGACGAACTTGTCGTTCCCTCCGGAGACCCGCCCTGCACGTCGGGCGAAGCTTTCTTACGCTGGTTCGCGGCGTTCTGACGGGCCTCGCGTTGCGCGGCCTCGATCATTTCGTGACGTTCCTCTTCCGAAGCTTCCGCAAAGGTTTCCCACCACGTGACGAGCTCGGTTTCGGTTTCGCCCACGAGGGAGCGCAGCAACAGGAAGTCGTACGCGGCGCGATAACGCGGATGATTGATCACGGCGAAGGGGTTCTTCCCGGTGCGACGCTCGAGCTTCGCCTGCATCATCCAAAGGTCGTGCATGTCGACCTGGTAGCGGCGCTGAATCGAGAGTTGCTGACACTGCGTGGCCAACACGTCCTGAGAGGCCGAATAGAGCGCCCCCATGTACGACATGCCGCGCGCCTCGAAGTTGTGGCGCCAGCGCTTGATCACCTGGGGCCAAAGGAGCGTTCCGAAAAGGAACGAGGGCGAAATCTTCTTCCCGATGGCGATGCGTTCGTCCGTTCGCTGAAGCGCCAACATGAGGAAGCGCTCCCCGTCGGGCTCCGAGAGAATCACGTCGAGCACCGGGAAGACCGCCTTTTGCAGGTTCTCCTTTCGAAGCGCCTTCACGCATTCGACGGCATGACCGCAGGTAAAGAGCTTCAGAAGTTCATCGACAAGACGGGCCGTGGGCACGTTCGAGAGAAGCTTCGCCATTTCGGCGATGGGACGTCGCGTCTGCGGCTCGATTTCGAAACCTAGCTTCGAAGCGATGCGCACCGCGCGCAACATGCGCACGGGGTCCTCGCGGTAACGCTCGGCGGGTTCGCCGATCATGCGCAGGCGCTTCTTGCCGATATCTTCAAAACCGTGGTGGTAGTCGCAGAGCTCTTCGGTGGCGGGATCGTAGTAGAGCGCATTGATCGTGAAGTCGCGACGCGCCGCGTCCTCCCACATTTCGCCGAAGACGTTGTCGGAAATGACGCGCCCCGAAGCGTCCTTGCGGACCCCCGCGCCTTCGAGAGCGCGGAAGGTCGAGCACTCGATGATTTCACGGCCGAAAATGACGTGCACGAGCCGGAAACGACGCCCGATGATGACGGCGCGACGCTGCGCGCGCTTCACCTGTTCGGGCGTGGCGTCCGTGGCCACGTCGAAATCCTTCGGCTTGACGCCGAGAAGAAGATCGCGCACGGCCCCGCCCACGATGTAGGCTCTGAAGCCGCGGGCATGCAGGAGTTCGCACGTACGCTTGGCTTCCCACGAAACGAGGTCGGGCGAAATGCCGTGCTCTTCCTTCGTGTAGATGCGAGGTTCCTTCACGACGCTCGTATCGGGTCCCGAACCCATGAACGCGCGGACGCGACGAATGATGCGCTCAAACATGGTGTGCTTCCCCAAAAATGTCGAGTACCGTCCAACCGCGCTCCTCGGCTTCCCGGCGCAGCTTCGGGTCGGGATTGACGGCAACGGCGGCGCCATCCGCAGTGCCCGCGGCATAGTTGAGAAGCGGCAGATCGTTGATGGAATCGCTGTAGGCCGTCACCGAGAGCGGCTCCGTCGCCTTGAGCGTTCGCACGAAATCCGTGACGAGCGAAAGCTTCCCTTCGCCGTACGAGTGCGATCCGATGAAATTCCCGGTGAATTCGCCCTCGGGCGTTTCTTCGGGCGTCACGGCCGCCAGGTTGGGGATGCCGAAAAGTCGGGCGACGGGCTCGGTCACGTAGCGGTTCGTGCCCGTGGCAAGAAGGAGTAGGGCACCCGCGGCACGCTCTTTTTCAACGAGCGCCGCGGCTTCCGGCCGCAGTGCGGGTTTCACGACCGACTCGATGAAGGACGCCCGCCAGAGGTCAAGCTCTTTGCGGGGAAAGCGCGCGAGCAATTCCGTGTGGAAACGCACCAATTCTTCCGGGGAGAACGTGCCCGCACGGTACGCCTCGGCAAACGCATCGACCTTGGCGTCGAAAGCCTTCCGGTCGAGTCCGGCGCACTTCGCCACCCAGCGAGGCCACCGGTTCCCCGTATCCACGGGGAGCAACGTGTCGTCTAAATCAAAAACGGCTAATTTCATTCTTCAACTATTGCTGTCCGTGACAAAGCGCGGGCGACGGAGCTCAATGGAGATCCAGAACGTCGGCCGCCTCGCGGATCACGGCAAGGGAGACGCGGCGCTTGCCGCGAAGACCCAACTGATTGGCAAGATCCAGAACGCGGGTGAGCGTGCGCATGTCGCGCGGCAGGTGCGTCGTCATCCAGCGCTCGATGTCGGGCGTCATGCGGATGCCGCGCAGAGACGCAAGGCGCGCGAGCACCCGGAAGCGCTCCTCTTCGTCCAGCGGCTTGACGGCATAGGAAAGACCCCAAGCGAGGCGGCTGCGAATCGCCTCGGCCAACTTGAGCTTTTGCGGCGCCGTGCGTCCGGCACAGATCAATTTGGCCGTCGGATCGGCATAGACCGCATTCTGAAGCGCAAAGAGCTGTCGCGCATACCCGAGATCGAGATCGTGAACGTCGTCCACCGTGTAGAGCGGCGTTCCCGCCTTGAAGACGGGGACGCGGAACTGCGGCGTGCCGTTTCCGGGATTCACGGCTTTCAGAAGGTGCGTGAGACCGCACCCCTGCGGGCCGTAGAGGTAAAGGAACTTCGGTCCGCTTCCCTGCGCCATCTCCCGAAGCACGGCCACAACCTCCGCGTTCGCGCCGACGACGAAGTTGTCGAGCGTCGGGAGGTCGCGTTCCTGAAGTTCAGGGAGGTCGAGTAGATATTGATCGGGTTCCTGCATGCCGGCTGTCACGTTGAGGTCTGCATCACAAAACTGTGCAGAGTTTACCTCGAATCCGCCGTCTTCTGGCTTGCCCGAGACCGCGAAACCGACGAGCGGGACCGCACCCTGCTGTAGACGCGCTTCGACGCAACCGTTTTCAGTCGACCTTGCGCCGACAAGCCCTCGGGTCGATGTCTTATACTTCAAGCACTTTTCATCAACCACTACCGGACCCGTCCTCGCAACCCGATGCTCCCCGTCGATTGCGCTTTGTCCGGCCGGGCTCCGGGAGTTCCTACCCTTCCGTGAGACTATCCATGAGTCAACTTTCCTACGCGGCTGCCGGCGTTTCCATCGATGCCGGCGACGAGCTCGTTGAACGCATCAAGCCTGCGGCCAAGCGCACGCTCATCCCCGGCGTGCTCGGTTCCATCGGCGGCTTCGGCGCCCTCTTCGAAGTCGGCAAAGAGTACAAGAACCCCGTCCTCGTCACCGGTACAGACGGCGTGGGTACGAAGCTGATGCTCGCTTTCCGCCTCGGCCGCCACGACACGGTCGGTCAGGACCTCGTCGCGATGAGCGTGAACGACATCCTGGTGCAGGGTGCGAAGAGCCTCTTCTTCCTTGACTACTACGCCTGCGGAAAGCTTGACGTCGACGTCGCCTCGCGCGTCGTCACCGGTGTGGCCAAGGGGTGCGAGCTGGCCGGTTGCGCGCTGATCGGCGGCGAAACCGCCGAGATGCCCGGCATGTACCCCGAAGGCGAATACGACCTCGCGGGCTTCGCGGTCGGCGTTGTCGAAAAGGATCAGATCATCGACGGTACCACGATCTGCCCGGGCGACGTCGTTCTCGGCCTCGCTTCGAGCGGCCCCCACTCGAACGGCTTCTCCCTCATCCGCAAGGTCGTCGAAGTCTCGGGCGCCGACTGGTCGATGCCCTTTGATGGCGCCACGCTCGCCGACCGCGTCATGGAACCCACCCGCATCTACGTGAAGTCGGTTCTCGAAGTCATGAAGCAGGTCACGATCAAGGGCATGGCCCACATCACCGGGGGCGGCCTCATCGAAAACGTGCCCCGCGTGCTCCCCGAAGGCGTTCAGGCCCGCATCGACGGCGCGTCCTGGACCCGTCCCGCGATCTTCGACTGGCTCGAAGAAAAGGGCAACATCGACCGCCATGAGATGCACCGCGTCTTCAACAACGGTATCGGCATGGTCGTGATCGTCAAGGCCGAAGACGCCGACAAGGCCAAGCAGGCCTTCGAAGCCGCCGGCGAAAAGGTCTTCACGCTCGGCTCGGTCGTCGAACGCCTTGAAGGCGAAGCCGCCTGCGTGGTGCTTTGATCCTCGGAACGTCCCGGCACCCCGCTCGTGCGGGATGCGCGATGCCCGAATAACGAACGGCCCCGATTTCTCGGGGCCGTTTCGTTTGCAGGGTTATCGGAATTTCGCGGGATCGAGCACGTTCATGATCGGTTCCGCCGCAATGGCCGAGTCGATTTCAGTTTGAGACGAAATCCAAACTCCAACCCCGCATCCACGTGATCTGACGCTTGGCCAACTGACGGGTGGCGGCGATGCCCGCCCAACGGAAGGCGGACGCATCGCAGCGCCCGCTCAAAAAGTCGACGGCCTGGCGGTAACCCACCGCGCGCATGGCCGGACTGTCGGGGTCGAAATCGGGGCGCTTCATCAGGGCGCGCACTTCGTCGAGGAACCCGTCGCGAAGCATGGTGTCAAAGCGCGCCTCGATGCGGGCATGGAGTTCCTTGCGATTTTCGGGAAGGACCCCGACCGTAACGCAGGAAAGGGGCGACTCCGTCTTCTCTTTGTGGAAGGACGAAATGGGGCGCCCCGTCATGCGAAAGACTTCGAGCGCGCGACCGATACGCTGACTGTCGTTGGGCGCAAGGCGCTGCGCCGTGACTGGGTCGACGCGCGCGAGTTCGGCGTGCATGGCGGGCCAACCGATCCGAGCCGCCTCTTCGGCGACCTCGGCCCGCACCTCGGGGGTGCTGCTCGGCATGTCGTTCAGACCATCGCGAAGCGCCTTGGCGTAGAGCATCGTTCCGCCCACGATCAAAGGCACTCTCCCGCGAGCCCGAATTTCCGGAACAAGCCGCAGAGTGTCCTCCAGAAATTCGGCCGCGCTGTAGCTTTCGCCGATGTCGCGGATGTCGATCAGATGGTGGGGACAGACTGAACGCTCTTCGAGCGTCGGCTTCGCCGTCCCGATGTCCATCCCCCGATAGACGAGCGCCGAGTCCATGGAAATGATTTCGACGGGGATGCGTCGGGCGATTTCCAACGACAAGGCGGATTTTCCAGAAGCCGTCGGTCCGATGATCATCACCGCATCGGGCTTGCGTTCCGTCATTACTTGCCTCTCATGAAAAGTTTGTCGAGTTCCGCGACCGTCAATTGCGTCCAGGTCGGGCGACCGTGGTTGCACTGATCCGACCGTTCCGTGCGCTCCATCGCGCGCAGAAGCTCTTCCATTTCCTTCACGGCGAGCTTGCGGTTGGCACGGATCGAACCGTGGCAGGCCATGGTCGCGAGAATCTTGTTTCGGGCTTCTTCGATCAGGGAGCTTTCGCCGTAGGCCTCCAGGTCTTCGAGCACCGCACGCACCGTGTTTTCGAGCGCCGTGATGGGCGCATCGTGCAGGATCGCCGGCACGGCGCGAAGTGCGAGCGAGTCTGGACCCGCGACCGAAAGTTCGATCCCCATCTCTTTCAACGCGTCCGAGTGTTCTTCGAAAGTCGCCATTTCAACGGCCGATACGCGAATCACCTGCGGAAGCAGAAGCGGCTGCACGGGCATCGTGTGCGAGGCCATCGAGGCCTTCAGTTTTTCATACGTGATGCGTTCGGCCGCCGCGTGCTGATCGACGATGACGAGTCCCTCTTCGTTTTCGGCAATCACGTAGAGGCCGGCAATCTGAGCGACGGGACGCCCGAGGCGCCCCATCGGCAGAGCGTCGCTCGGGAGAACGGGTTCGGATGTCGGCTCTTCACGCACGCGAACGGGCTCGACGGAGTCCGCAGACGGCACGACGCTCTCGGGCATTGCAACGTCTATCCGAGACTCGAACCCCACGTCGGCACTGTCCGCAACATCGGCCACATTAGCCGCATCGACCGCACCGGCATAGGCCTCGGTGACTTTGTCAAACCCGAAAGTACGTTGCTCGACCGGAGCGGAAGGGAACGCAGGAGCGGGACCGGGGCTCGGGAAATCGCGGAAGCTTTGCGGAAGGCGCGCGCCCGAAGACGTATTCGGCTCAAGGACATGGTCCCTGACGGCCTCCGACGCACCGAAAAGACGCAGCGCCGAATCGACGGCAGAAGCCGAGAGGCGCTCCGACGCTTCGGGGGCGGTGCGGGGCGTCGAGGCGACGTACGCCTCGGGTTCGCGGTGCGGCTCTTTGAGCGGCCGATTGGGCGACACAGAGTGGGGCTCATAGCGGGGTTCGTACCGGGGACGGGGCGCAAGAGACGGACCCGGGGCCGTTGCCGAGTCGGCCAGGCCTTCGGCCGAAAGCCGATCGCTTTCCTCTTCACCCGTCCGAGGGGGCGCCAACGTTTCGCCGACCGCCCGGTCGACGAAGGAGTGGATCCGCTGCGTGTTGCGAAAACGCACTTCGGTCTTCGTCGGGTGCACGTTCACGTCCACCTCGGCGGCGGGCACCGTGAGAAAGAGACAATAGAGGGGTTGCGCCTGCCCGTGAAGCACGTCCTGGTACGCCTGGCGCACGGCGTGCGCGCAGGTTCGGTCGCGCACGAAGCGACCGTTGACGAAGAGGTACTGTGCGTCCCCCTTCGGCTTCGAGAGGGTCGGAAGTCCGACGAGGCCCGTCAAGCGCATGCCGGACTCTTCCCTGTCGACCGAGCGGTAACCGCCCTCGAACGCCCTCGGCATCAGAGCGACGATGCGTTCGTCCTGCGTTTCGACGGCCTCCAAGTCGAAAGTCTGGCGACCGTTCTGGTAGAGGACGAAGCGCACCGCGGGGTTCGCCAAGGCGACGCGATGGAGCTGCGCGACGACGTGCGCGTTCTCCGTCGCCTCGGATTTCATGAATTTGCGCCGGGCGGGCGTCTTGTAAAAGAGGTCGCGCACCTCGATGCGCGTGCCCTGCTGAGGGCCCGCCGAGGGGACGAGTTCGCCTTCGGAAAGTTCCCAAGCGCGCTCGGAGCCCGTCGCTCGACTTTGAATCGTCACCGCCGAAACCGAGTCGATCGAAGCGAGCGCTTCGCCGCGAAAGCCGAGCGTCGCAACGTTCTCAAGGTCGAGGAGGTTGCGGATTTTGCTCGTCGCGTGGCGTTTGAGCGCGAGCGGAAGCTCTTCCTTCGGGATGCCGCAGCCGTCGTCCGTAACGACGATGCGCTTCAGGCCGCCCCCGTCGACACGCACTTCGATATTCATGGCGCCCGCGTCGACGGAGTTTTCCACGAGTTCTTTGACGACCGACGCGGGGCGCTCGATCACCTCGCCCGCCGCAATCTGACTGATGAGCTCGGAGGAGAGCTCCCGGATGGGAGGACGGCGATTCTCAGATGGCATGAAGATCCTTGGTACGGGATTACAAAATCCTGAAGAACGGTTAAGCCGCGCTTCGGGCGTCTTCAGTATGATATGGAACATTTGTCATAGGTCCACAGCACACCGCACCATGGATTTTATCGAGCTCATCGTCGATCTTTTCACGAACGCCGACCATTTTCTGGTCCACCTCGCGACCAATTACGGGACGCTGATCTACGCGGCGATGTTCATCATCTTCTTTCTGGAGACGGGCTTCGTGGTCATGTCGTTCCTGCCCGGCGACTCGCTCCTTTTCGTGGCGGGCACCGTGGCCGCCTCCGGAACGGCCAGTCCCTGGATGATCATGCTCGCCGTGATCCTCGGGGCCATCTTCGGCAACTCCGTCGGCTACGCCACCGGCAAGTGGCTCGGCAACAAGATCTACGACGGGAGCATCTCCTGGATCAACGCCTCCAAGCTGCAGCACGCCCACTCGTTCTACACGGACCACGGCGGCAAGACGATTCTCCTTGCCCGTTTCATTCCGATCGTTCGCGCGTTCGCTCCGCTCATCGCGGGCGCTGCCCGCATGAACGGCCTGCGGTTCGAACTTTTCAGCGGCGCGGGCGCCGTTCTCTGGGCGGTGACGATCGTGGGGGCTGGCTACCTCTTCGGCAACGTCCCCTTCGTCAAGAACAATCTCTCGCTCATTCTTCTCCTCGGCATCGTTGCCGCCCTCCTCGGCCCCGTCGTGGTGGGCTTCGCCTGGAAATACTTCCAGGCCTGGCAGGCGCAAAAACAAAAGCAAAAGGCCGAGGAAAACGCCTGAAAATCGGAAGCACCTCGGAATAACCCCGTAAAGGGCCGCGCAAGCGGCCCTTTTTCATGGAAATTACATATGGGTTCTCTAGAATGATTGATCTTACCTTTCACGGCTCCGAGGACAACCCGAATCACCATGACCGAGACGCAGACGCCCGAATCCGCCGTTGCCGCCACCGCCGCTGCGGTCGCTCAACCGGAAGCACCCGCCAAACCCAAGGCCCGCACCACGAAATCCCGTGCCAAGACCGGCACGCGCAAGACGCCTGCACGCGCCGCCCGATCGACGGCCGACGACGATCTGCCGCCTCCTCTTCCCTCGGCGGAAGGCGTCACAGATCTCTCGGATCCGCGTCTTTACATCAACCGCGAAATCAACTGGATCGAGTTCGACCGAAAGGTCCTCGACGAAGCGTGCGATTCGAACGTGCCGCTTCTGGAACAACTCAAGTTCCTCTCGATCTTCTACAACAACCTCGACGAATTCTTCATGGTACGGGTCTCCAACATCTGCCGACAGATGAAGGGCGGCGCCTCGTCGAGCTCGCCCGACGAACTGCCTCCCGCGAAGCAGCTCGCCGAAATCCGCAAGCGCGTTCTGGGGCTTCTCAACCGCGCTCAGAATCACTGGCGCCTGAAGCTACACCCCGCCCTCATGGAGCGCGGCGTGCGCCTCGTTCGCTACAAGGACCTCACGGACCGTCAGAAGTCTTTCCTCGAAGGGTACTTCGACAACGAGATCTACCCGATTCTCACCCCGCAGGCGATCGACCCGGGGCATCCCTTCCCGACGATTTCCAACACGAGCCTCAATTTCCTCGTGAAGCTTGAGTCCGAAGAGGGCGTTGTTCGATACGCCCGCCTTAAGTGCCCGAACAACATGTCGCGCTTTATCTTCGTGCCCCGCACGAAGGAGTCGACCTACAACGAGCTCGGCTTCAACTCAAACAGTCGCGACGACGACATCATTCTGCTCGAAGACCTGATCCGCGAACACATCGGCTCGCTCTTCCCCGGGCACCGTGTCTCGGCGTCGATGCTCTTTCGCATCACCCGCAATACGGACCTCGAAATCGAAGAGGACGAAGCGGACGACCTTCTCGAAGCCGTCAAGGACTTCGTCGATCAGCGCCGCTTCGGCGACGTCATTCGCCTCGAACTCGAGCACGGCTCCGATACGGAGCTCTCGAGCTTCCTTGTCGATCACCTCGAGCTCCTTCCCTTCCAGATCTACCGCGTGAAGGGCCCCTTGGCGATGTCGGAATTCATGCCGCTCATCGGTCTCGATCGTCCGAACCTCAAGGATCCCTCCTACAAGGGGCTGGAACCCACGTTCGTTCAGGAGGGCGATGTCTTTGCGGCGACGCGCAACCGCGACATCCTCCTCTACCACCCCTACGAAAGCTTCTCGGGCGTGCTCGACTTCATTCGTCGCGCTTCGGTCGATCCGCAGGTGGTGGCAATCAAGCAGACGCTCTACCGTTGCGGCAACAACAGCCCCATCGTCGCCGCTCTCATCGACGCCCGCCGACGCGGCAAGCAGGTGACGGCCGTCGTCGAACTGAAGGCGCGCTTTGACGAAGAGCGCAACATCAACTGGGCCGAAGAAATGGAAAAGGCGGGGGTCAACATCGTCTACGGTTTCGTCGGCCTCAAGATCCACGCCAAGCTCTGTCTCGTCGTTCGTCGCGAAGTCGACGGCATGAAGCGCTACGTGCACATTTCGACGGGGAACTACAACCCCTCGTCCGCGAAGATCTACACGGACTACGGGCTGCTCACGGCGAACAACGACATTTGCGCCGACGTCTCCGACCTCTTCAACGTGATGACGGGCTACTCGTCCCAGACGAAGTACCGTCAGCTCGTCGTCTCGCCCCACTCGACGCGCACCTCGATTCTCGAGCACATCCGCAAGGAAGTGGAATGCCACAAGGCGAACGGCAACGGTCGTATCATCTTCAAGTGCAACCAGCTCGTCGACCGCCACATCATCCGCGCGCTTTACGAAGCGAGCCAGGCGGGCGTGCGCATCTCGCTCATCATTCGCGGCATCTGCTGTCTGCGCCCCGGCATCCCCGGTATCAGTGACAACATCACCGTGACGAGCATCGTGGGACGCTTCCTCGAGCACGCCCGCGCCTACTGGTTCGACCATGCGGGCGAGCCCGTCGTGCTGATCGGCTCGGCCGACCTCATGCCGCGCAATCTCGACGGGCGTATCGAGGTTCTCGTTCCGGTGCTCGACAAGAGCATCCGCGACCGCCTCAAGCGCAGCCTCGACCTGCAACTTGCCGACAACGTCCAGAGTTGGACCATGGGAAGCGACGGCCGCTATACGCGTCAGACCGTGAAGCGCGGCGAAAAGGCCGTGGATTCGCAGGACTATCTCGCGAAGCACTACGGTCAGATTTAAGATCCATGCCTTGAGGGTGTTTGTCGGGCCGATCTTCTGTTTCTCAGTAACAAAGTGTGCTGGACCAAACACCCTGCTTGGATCAGTGGGATCGCCCATCTGGTTATCTTCGGGATCCTTAACTAGTGACAATCTTCTGGGCTGACTGATTTTGATCGAATATCAGAATTACCCATTGTTAAAATCGATCCCACTTCCTTAAAAAATAATCCGATGAGTTCCACACCTGACCTCTCGATCTGCATTACGTTCCGCAACCAAGACTGCTACATCGAACCGCTACTGATCAAACTCCTTGGTCTTGCGGATCGCTCCCGATATTCGTGGGAAATTCTAGTCGGGCTCGATCATGCAACCTCTCAGGGGCTTGCAAATGCTGAGCGCATAGCACAAGATCACCCGAATATTCGAATCATTACGCTTAAGAGTGATTCAAATCTGATTCCTCTCTCACGTGCGTCTACGAACCGTCTTCACCTTCTGAAGAAAGCACAAGGAACTTATGCGCTACTGCTCGACGGTGATGATGAGTACCTAGACGTTTTCGATGAAGCGATCGATTTTCTCAATAAAACAGAAAATCTGGCCTTCGTTGGATGTGCCCACCAGTACGTTGAGTTCCACGAAAATACGCAACAAATGGTAAAGGTTACTCCACCCTACTCTGACGGAGCTGTGGTGGAGTATCTCAAACACGCATCCAGCGGAAAATACTTTTCCTTCAATACTGTGGTCTTTCGTCGTCAGATCGGACTTGATGCTCTACAAAGTGCGGAGCTCTACTGCAACGACACAACACTCACAAAATTACTACTCAAGAAGGGACTGATTCTCTTTTCCCACAAGGAAGTCATGAGCTACCGGATGGGACTCCCGTCTATCTTTTCTGGCGCAAGCAATGCAGCAAGACTCTTGTCGCAGATAATCGTTCAAGAAGAAAACCTCAGGCTCTTTCCCGAGCTTCAAGAACACACACTGAAAAGCCTCATGACGCTCGTACATTCAGCACGAAAGATCAGGGGAAACGAACTCGAAATTTCATATGGAATACAGCCGCGTGCACGTGGCCTCCTGCTCTCAAGCTTGGTTTACAAATTGATGCAACCCGCCAACCCGATCATGCATTTACTTTTGCATTTCAAGCTCAAGCTTGTGCTCAAAGAGATGTTTCGTAATAGAACATGAATCAAGGGTGTCTACCATATGGATTTATTTGCGCCTTGATACGAACGGTTGAATTACATCGATTAAGTGGTCTCCAACCTCTGCGGACACAGTAATCCGAGGCGCGTCAAAATTTAGTAGCACACTAAACCCTTCTCCTTGGGCATCAATATTCACTGGACTCTGTGGAGGAACGCCCACTCCTTCAAAGTAATCCAGGAACTTATGGGAAGCTTCATCATGAATTGGACTTCCTCGAAGCTCAATCCACTGCGCAGGCACACCGTAAGCTTGAGCAATGATGAGTCCATGCAAGCTTGTCGTGAAAATTTTATCGCACGAACAAACCTCATCGATGAACGCTTCAATTTCTTCTTCGGATTCGCGTTCAATAGTGATAAAACGAAACCCTTTTAGGCCTGCGCTCTTCGCATACTTTGATTGGGAGTGATGCAAAATGATCCCTACGGGAGCTCGCTCAGCGGTGACTTTGGGCTTATAAAATCGCGGCATCAGCACCCCAGGGTCTCCAAAAATCTCGGGACATGCAGAACCCGCACGCTCCAAGAGCATGCGGGTTCTTAGCCCTCTCACCGCCAAAATGATATTTGGCTGAAAAATTAACTTGATACGTGTATGCAGAGATCTTCCCAATCGTCTTAAGGGGAACCTGTAAGCAATGGGGGACAGCGCTTTCGGAGTTATTGTGCCAGACCCCCAGATGATATTACCGCCGGAATAGAAAGTTTGATCTGTGAGTATAGAACCGACCCCGAGAAACTTATTTTGATCACTAGGAGCAACCCAATGCAAATCATGGCCAAGCAAGCGTCGCAGAATATACGGAGACAAAACATCACCAAAGTTAGGACTACAATTCCAGTAGAAAAGCGCGTCCACATTGCGAGCTCGTACGTTCATTTTATCTTTCACCTCTAAGCGCCCCAGCATATCCTCCGACTTCTTATGTATGCCACATCTGCAACACATTGATCGACACATTGGAGAATATATTTAATCACATTATTTCAAGCTTAAATTTACCAAATTGAACTCAAAAAATTAAGCATACCCTTAAGCAATAAAATCGACCTAATGCTTAATTCTTGATGGCAACAAGATCTGGAATTCTCGAAGACCCTATACATCCGAATAATTATCTTTTCCTCCAGAACATGATGGAATTGAAGATTCTCCGTTGAACAACATAGTAGAAAGCAAGACGCGGATGATCACACATCAGCGCGAAACGCTGAAGTATTCTTTTGCGCAGGTACCCCTTATCACATGCCTTAACGGCCTGCTCTTTATGCTCGTAAAGATTTAGAGGCGGAAACTTCTCATACCTCTTAAAATAATCAACCGCGGCAGCAACGAGCCCTGCTGTTGCAATCAACTTCGTGCGAGGGGAAAAGGCATGTTCCAAAATCAATATGCGGGCTGCAAGCATCTTTCTGTAGATCGAGCTTTGTTTGACATCCGAGCCCGGTCTTTGCCTATAGATGTAAAGCATCCCTGGAAAATAAACATTTCCTCTTGAACGCTCCCCTGCTTGAAGACAAAAAAGCTCATCTTCCACAAGCCCCTTATCCGTAAGGAATCGAACGCCCTTTAATGCGTGAAGATGGAAAAGCTTATTCCAGACCATTCCACCAGTGCCTATTATTCCGTGATACGTAGGACGCGCACCAGCAGATAGGACAAATTCGAAATACGTCTCCTTATCTAAGAACATCTCTTCGTGAAGTCTTCCGCTGGCGTGCAAACCGTCGGACTCCAAATAATGGAATGCACAGATAGTAATATCGGCGTGAGTTCTTTCAGCTGTTGCAACGAGCTGAGAAACGAATTGAGGCTGAACCTTATCGTCCCCATCCGCAAACGTCACATAGTCAAACGTCCCAAGAGCCTCGATTCTATCCAGAGCATTGTTTCGAGCCGCCCCCTGACCTGCATTTTTTTGATGAATAGCTACAATTCGCTTATCCTTTTTCGCGTATTCATCAAGAATTGAACCGGAATCGTCGGTCGATCCGTCATCAACAGCAAATACAGTGAAGTTTTCATAGGTCTGCGCAAGCATCGAATCCAGACACTCGCGAAGATACTCGGCAACGTTATAAACCGGAATGATTATGGCTACACCCGGCCATTTATCGGCACTTTGTTGCAAGAACGGATTATGTTTGTTCTGGGGCATATGAGGTTCGGCAGATCTTATGGTTTTCTGACACAAAGTGGTCGGGGTCGAATTCTCAGCTTCACTCGCTGAGGGCAGATCGGCGATCGAGTTCCAGGAATAAATGCGGCTGTGGCAGTGATTATAACTGCGCCCCTATAAGCAACGTGCTAGAGCACACCAGGGAGCGCACAAAGGTTGAGGAAACGCCTCCTCTTGGTCTACCGTTCTGCCTTGAGTGACCGAAAAGGGCGCCCTCGCGGGCGTCCTTTCTTTTCGTACGCGTTGCTCAAGCGCGTTACTCGGCGATCAGATCGATCAGCGTGAGCGTCACGTCGAGGCTCTTTTCCCAGGCGGAAAGCGGCAGGAATTCGCAGTTGCTGTGGAAATTGAGTCCGCCCGTGAAGTAGTTGGGCGTCAGGATCCCCTTCGTGGAGATGAAGGAGCCGTCGGTGCCGCCGCGCATGGCGATCGTCTTGGGTTCGATCTTCTGGATCTCAAGCGCGCGGTAGAGGTGATCGATGCAGATGCGGTTTGCGTCCCGGACGGCGTCGGCGATGTTGCCGTAGACATCCGACATCGTGAGTTCGAGCACGGCGCGCGGGTGACGCACCTTGAGGTACTCGACCGCCGCGGCAATCTGGGCCTTCTTCGCTTCGTACTTTTCGCGGTTGTGGTCGCGGATCTTGAGCGAGACGGTCGCCTGCGACGGGGTCGACTGCATGGCATTCACCCAAACGAAGCCTTCGGTGTTTTCCGTGAATTCGGGCGTCGCACCGCGATCGAGCATGTTGATGAAGTCAACAGCCACCAGGGTCGGATTGACGAGAACGCCCTTCGACGACATCGGGTGAGCGGTCACGCCCTTGATCTTCAGCGTGGCGCCGCCCGCGTTGAAGGTTTCGTACACCACTTCACCGAGTTCGCAGCAGTCGATCGTGTAGGCGAAATCGACGGGAAACTTCGAGAAGTCGATCTTCTTCGCGCCGAGAAGGCCGATTTCTTCGTCCGGCACGAAGCACACGTAGATGTCGCCGTGCGGACGGTTTTCGCTTTGCACGATGGAAAGAGCCGTCATGATGTTGGCGATCGCCGACTTGTTGTCGGCGCCGAGCACCGAGGTACCGTCCGTCACGACGATGTCGTCGCCGACGTAGCGTTCGATTTCGGGGTGTTCGGCCGTGCGCAGGTAGATCTGCTTTTCTTCGTTGAGGCAGATGTCGCCGCCCGCGTAATTCTTGACGACGTGCGGATGGATGTCCGCACAGAGGCCCGCGTCCACCGTGTCGAGGTGCGCGACCCAACCGACCGTCGGAACCTTCTTCCCTTCGGGAAGGTTCCCGGGGAGCTTCGCCGTCAGAACGGAGAATTCGGAAATTTCAATGTCGACGAGCCCGAGTTCTTCGAGCTCGCGAGCGAGCAGTTCGGCAAGCGTCCGCTGACCGGGCGTGCTCGGGACGGTCCCCGTCTTCGTGCTGCTCTGACTCGTTACGGCCGCATAGCGGAGAAACCGCTCCAAAAGCGCCTGCTTCTTGTCCATTGTTTGTGCTCCTTTGGTGTGGATGGTGGTTTGCCGGAAAAGGCTGTGTTTCCCCCGGCTTGATGACGAACGGGGGGCGGCCTTGCGGCCGTCCCCCGTCGGTCACCGAACGTTACTTAGGCGCGTTCTTCCAGAACGGCCACGGCCGGAAGCGTCTTCCCTTCGAGGAATTCGAGGAAGGCGCCGCCGCCCGTCGAGATGTAGGAAATTCGGTCTTCGATGCCGAACTTCGCCACGGCCGAGACCGTGTCGCCGCCGCCCGCGATCGAGAAAGCGCCCTTGTCGGTCGCTTCCGCGATCGCTTCGGCCATCTGACGCGTGCCTTCGGCGTAGGGAGCCATTTCGAAGACGCCCACGGGGCCGTTCCAGACGATCGTGCCCGCCGAGCGGAGAAGTTCACCCAGCATCGCCGCGGTCTTGGGGCCGACGTCGAGAATCATTTCGTCCTCGCGCACGTCGTCGACGTCGGCAACGCGGTGTTCGGCGTCTTCCGCGAAGGCCTTCGCCGCAACGACGTCGACGGGCATCGGGAGGCTCGCGCCCTTCTTTTCGAGGATCGCGAGAACGCGCTTGCATTCGTCGACGAGCTCGGGTTCGGCGAGGGACTTGCCGATGGGCTTCCCGGCCGCGAGGAGGAACGTGTTGAGGATGCCGCCCCCGACGATCAGCTGATCGACCTTTTCGGCGAGGTTCGAGAGGATGGTGAGCTTCGTCGAAACCTTGGAGCCGCCGACGATCGCGACGAGCGGGTGCTTGGCGTTTTCAACGGCGCGCGTGAGCGCGTCGATTTCGGCCGCCATCAGGGGACCCGCGCACACGACGGGCGCAAAGCGCGCGACGCCGACCGTAGACGCCTGAGCGCGGTGGGCCGTGCCGAAGGCGTCGTGAACGAAGACGTCGCAAAGCGCGGCGTACTTCTTCGAGAGCGCTTCGTCGCACTTCTTTTCGCCGACGTTGCAGCGGCAGTTCTGAAGCATGACGACTTCGCCCGGCTTCACGTCGAAGCCCCCGTCCACCCAGTTTTCGACGAGCGGCATCGGACGACCGAGGAGTTCGCCCATGCGGCGCGCGACGTGCACGAGGCTGTCGGCCTCGGTCACGGTGCCTTCCGTCGGACGACCGCGGTGGCTCACCACCATGACGGCCGCACCCGCCTCGAGCGCCGTGCGGATCGCGGGAACGCTCGCCACGAGACGGGCTTCGTTCGTGATGTTGCCCGCCTCGTCGTGAGGCGCATTGAGGTCGCTGCGGATCATCACGCGCTTGCCGGCAAGCTGACCGGCCTTCGCGAGCTCTTCGAGAGTTTTAACGTGCATTCTTTTCTCCGTACCCGGAGGGGTCTGCGGAAACGCCCCCCTCCGATTCATTGGAAAAACGCAGCCGGCCCGCGGCCGGCTGCGTTTGGCGGATTTCGTCGGTCGACTTACTTCGCGGCCATCATGGCGACGGCCGTATCGAGCATGCGGTTCGAGAAGCCCCATTCGTTGTCGTACCAGGACGTCACCTTGACGAGACGGCCGCCCGAGACCTTCGTGAGGGTCGCATCGTACGTGGAGCTGTGCGAATCGTGGTTGAAGTCGCAGGAAACGAGCGGCAGATCGTTGTAGCCGAGGATGCCGCGAAGTTCTTCGGATTCCGAAGCGGCCTTCATGATCGCGTTGATTTCTTCGAGCGACGTGTCGCGCTTCGCGATGAAGGTGAGGTCGACGAAGCTCACGTTGATCGTCGGAACGCGAACGGCGAAGCCGTCGAGAAGACCGTTCAATTCGGGGAGCACGAGGCCCACGGCCGCGGCGGCACCCGTCTTCGTCGGGATCATCGACTGCGTGGCGGCACGGGCGCGGCGCAGGTCCTTGTGGTAGACGTCCGTGAGGACCTGGTCGTTCGTGTAGGCGTGAACGGTCGTCATGAGACCGCGCTCAAGGCCGATCGCTTCCTGCAGGGGCTTGACGAGGGGCGCGAGGCAGTTCGTCGTGCAGGAGGCGTTCGAGACGATGAGGTCCGAGGCCTTCAGGCTCTTGTGGTTGACGCCGTAGACGATCGTCGCGTCGGCGGTCTTGCCCGGAGCCGAGAGGAGCACCTTCTTCGCACCCTGGTCGAGATGCACCTGGCTCTTTTCCTTCGAGTTGAAGGCGCCCGTGCATTCCATGACGAGGTCGACGCCGAGGTCGGCCCAGGGGAGTTCGCGCGGATCGCGCGTGCCGAAGACGCGCATGCGGTCGCCGTTGACGATCATGTCGTCGCCGTCCGTTTCAACCGTGGCGTTGAAGCGGCCGTGGCAGGAGTCGTAGCGCAGGAGGTGCGCGTTGATGTTCACGTCACCGGGGGAGTTGACGGCCACGATTTCGATGTCGTGGGCCTTGCCGGATTCGTAGTGGGCGCGAAGAACGTTGCGGCCGATGCGGCCGAAACCGTTGATGGCAACACGGATGGTCATTTTGTTGCGGTTCCTGTTTTTTGGAGTGTGACGTGAAAATTACTTGAGAAGCGCGGTCGCCTTGGCGACGACGTTTTCGACCGTGAAGCCGAAACGCTGCCAGAGCACGTCCGCGGGGGCGCTTTCGCCGAAGCGGTCGACACCGAGCACGTCGCCCTTGCCGGACATGTACTTCCACCAGAGGTCGGTCTTCGAGGCTTCGATCGCGAGGATCGGGGTGCCGGGGGTCAGGACCGAGGCGCGCCATTCGGCATCCTGGCGGTCGAAGATGCTCGTGCAGGGCATCGAGACGACGCGTGCCTGGACGTTGAGAGCCGCGAGTTCGGCGCGGGCCTTCATCGCGAGACCCACTTCGGAACCCGTCGCAAGAAGGATGACGTCGGCTTCGCCCGCACCGGCAGGCGCTTCGGCCGCGACGTACCCGCCCTTGGCCATGGCGTCGGCGTCGACTTCGTCGCGATCGAGGAAGGGAACGTTCTGACGCGTGAAGATGAGGGACGACGGACCGTCGCGGCGTTCGATCGCCGAGGCCCAGGCCACGATCGTTTCGACGGTGTCGGCGGGACGCCAGACGTCCATCTCGGGGATGAGGCGCAGCGAAGGAACGTGTTCGACGGACTGGTGCGTCGGACCGTCTTCGCCGAGACCGATCGAGTCGTGCGTGAAGACGTTGATGACGCGCTGCTTCATGAGCGCGGACATGCGAAGCGCGTTGCGCGAGTAGTCGGAGAACGTGAGGAACGTGGCCGCGTAGGGGATGAAGCCGCCGTAGAGCGCAATCCCGTTCATGACGGCCGACATGCCGAATTCGCGCACGCCGTAGCTGATGTGGCGCGCATCGAATTCGCCCGAGTTGAGGCTCTTCACGCCCGACCAGTTGGTGAGGTTCGAGCCCGTGAGGTCGGCCGAGCCCCCGAGGAGTTCGGGCAGCGCGGGAGCGAGGGCGTTCAAGGCCTTCTGGCTCGCCTTGCGGGTCGCCATCGTTTCCTGGGCTTCTTCCGCGGCGCAGAGCGCGTCCATCACGACGTCGGACCACCCTTCGGGAAGGTCGCCCGCGAGGCGGCGCTTGAGTTCGGCGGCGAGTTCCGGATAGGCCTTTTCGTATTCGGCGAACATCGCGTTCCATTCGCCTTCGATCTTGGCGCCTTCTTCCTTGTGGTCCCATGCGGCGTAGACTTCCGCCGGGATTTCAAAGGGCGCATAGGGCCAGCCGATCGCTTCGCGCGTGGCGGCGATTTCGTCGTTGCCCAACGCTTCGCCGTGCACCTTGGCCGTACCCTGACGGTTGGGGGCGCCCTTGCCGATCGTCGTCTTGGCGATGATGAGGGTGGGCTTGTCGGCGGAGCGCTTCGCTTCGGCGATCGCGCGGTCCATGGCGTCGATGTCGTGACCGTCAACGGGACCGATCACGTTCCAGCCGTAGGCTTCGAAGCGACCGCGCGTGTCGTCGCGGAACCAGCCGCGCACGTCGCCGTCGATCGAGATGCCGTTGTCGTCGTAAATGGCCACGAGCTTGTTGAGGCCCCAGACGCCCGCGAGCGAGCAGACTTCGTGGCTGATGCCTTCCATGAGGCAGCCGTCGCCGAGGAACACGTACGTGTGGTTGTCGATGACGGGGAAGCCTTCGCGATTGAATTCCTTCGCGAGCATCTTTTCCGCAAGCGCCATGCCGACGCCGTTGGCGATGCCCTGACCGAGCGGACCGGTCGTCGTTTCCACGCCCGGCGTCACGTCGACTTCGGGGTGCCCCGGCGTCTTGCTGCCCAGCTGACGGAAGGCCTTCAGGTCGTCGATCGTGAGATCGTACCCGGTCAGATGCAGAAGCGCGTACTGCAACATCGAACCGTGACCGTTCGAGAGAATGAAGCGGTCGCGACCGACCCAGCGGGGATCCTGAGGATTGAAGCGGAGATGACGGGACCAGAGCGCCACGGCGATGTCGGCCATGCCCATCGGCATGCCCGGATGACCGGACTTCGCCTTCTGGACCGCATCCATGGCGAGAGCACGAATGGCGTTGGCCATCGTCTGAGCGGAAACGTGAGACATATGTATCCGTTGATTGAGTTGACTCAGAGGAGGGGGAGGCTTCTTCTCCCGTCGGGCCGCGCAAGCGTCCGGTCGGACGCTTGCGCGGTCGCCCCGTGCGGGCGCCTCCGACAAACGTCTTATTTTATCATTCACGGTCGGGAGCCCGACTCCGAGGCCCCTGAGTTTTCCCGAGTTTCTCTTCGAACGCAACGTTTTCCGCTCCGCGGCGACGTTCCCATCCTTTTCGAGCACCATGGCGAATCCGCGCTTTTACATCGACGCCCCCGACGACACTTTCGAGGGCACCGTCACGCTTCCCCCCAAAGCCGCACACCACGCGGGACGCGCGCTGCGTCTGGCGTCGGGCGAACGGGTGGATCTTTTCAACGGTCGCGGAAAGCTTTGGTCGGGAACGATCGAGTTCACGGCCGAAAGCGCCCTCGTGCACGTCGACCGGGTCGAGGAGCCTCCCGTCGAGTCACCCGTACGCATGACGCTCGTTCAGAGTTGGGTGTCCCCCGAAAAGATGGACTGGATCGTTGAAAAAGCGACCGAAGCGGGGGTCTCCCGCATCGTCGTCACGCCCGCCGAGCGAAGCGTCACGCGGCTTTCGGGCGACCGACTTGAAAAGCGCCTTGCAAAACTGCGCGAAACGGCCCGGGCCGCCGTGGAGCAGTGCGGCCGAAACGTGATTCCGTCGGTCGACGGAGCGGCAAGTCTCGACGAGGCGCTTCGAACGGAAGGGGTGCTTCGCATTCTGCTTGCCCCGGGCGCGAAGGCGGACGCTCCGCGTCCCGCCATCGAGCCGGGGATCTCGAGCATCGCCTTTGCGGTCGGCCCCGAAGGAGGCTTTTCGCCCGCCGAAATCGAGCGGGCCGAAGGAGCGGGCTGGCACCCGACGCTTCTCGGGCCGAGGGTTTTTCGCACCGAAACGGCGGGCCTGGCCTGCGCCGTGTGGGTCTCGACCCTCGCGGGGGACTTCCCGAAGCGCTGAGGGATAGAGGCACCTCAAGACGCGAAAAAGGCTCGGACGGCCCGGAAGGGCAACCCTTCGACGGACCTCAACCGAGCCTTTCTTGAACCTCCGTCGAACCTCATTCGGGAGGCGATGCGGGGAAGGAAATTCTTGGTCGCTCTCAGGAGCCGCGGGATTCGCTCCCTTGCGCGGTTTTCTTTTCGGCGGGATAGGCGCGCTTTTCGCCCGCGGCCGACCGGACGGGCGAGACGTCGGTCTTCGGAGCGATGTTCGCGATTTGTGCCTCTCGGCCGCTCTCGACGCGCAACACGGCTTCGGACGCCGAGTCGGCGCGCTTTGCGGCCGCCTTGTTCGCGGCCACTTCCACGGCTTCCCAGTGTTCGTAGGGAAGGTGCTTCACGACCGCCTTCTTTTCAAAGGCGGGGCCGCTCTTTTTCGTGCGCGAAAGTTGCACCGCGCGATCCGAATCGCCCTTGGCGGCGACGAGCAGACGGCTGCGTTCTTTGAGCACCTTGGCACCGTAGCCGAAATCGGTGTCGTGGAGCGCCGCCCCCGAGTACCACTTCAGGGCCTTCGTGACGCTCCCCGTCTTTTTGATGAGCGAGGCGAGAATGCTCGTTCCCACCACCATGTTGGGGTAGGGTTCGAGCGCGGCGGCACGACCCCCGAACGGTTCGAACTTGTCGAGGTGCACGCGGGTCATCACCTGCATGAGGCCTTCGGCCCCCGCGCCGCTCTTTGCTTTGGCGTTGTAGCTCGACTCCGTGCCGACGACGGCGAGAATGAGGAGCGGATCGACGTCCTGGGCGCGTCCGATTTCGATCGCCCACTCGGTCATCTGGAGAGCATCTTCGCGCGTGACGCGGTAGGAGCGGGAAATGTAGGTCGCAACGGACGTACCCGAAATCCCGAGGTTCGAAGGCACGGTTTCGACGGGCACGACCGCGGGTTCGGCCTCCACGGGCTTCACTTCCGCGACGCGGGGCGCTTCGAAAGCCGGTTCGCTTTTGGCCATCGAAACGCGTTCGAACCCTTCCCCGAACGTAAAGAGCCCGACGATCGTCCCGGCGGCCGCCGTAAAGGCGACGCGCTTCGCCCAAACGGACTTCATTGCGGAAGACCGAGGGTTGCGGGTTGAGGACGGGGCGGCTTGGGTTCGGTGAAGTTTCATGGTTCGCTTTGACGGCACCTCAAGACCCCTCGCCGAGGGGCGGCCGTCCTTTGCTCCGGAATAAGAAAGGGCGCATTCTAACCAAAATTCGGAAGCGCACTTCGGGCTCTGCGCGTAAATTTTCCGTATTCATCCGATAGGTTGCCTCCTATTATGCGACGCTCGGCGGGAACGGATGCAAGCGAAAAAGGAGCTTTTGTTCGGGTTGTCCGAGGGGGAAAACGCGGAGAACGCAGGGGAAACACCCGCACTCGGCGCGAGCCGTCGGGCTCGGTAGAATGGACGAATCGACGGTGCGTCCGACGTCGACCCGGGGCGCACGCCACCCTTCGAGGAGGAAAAAAATATGAAGAGGCAGCCGATTCATCGCGGAGGAATCCTCTCCGCCGGTTACGATCCGTCGCGCCGTTGGCTCGACATCGAATTCGACACGCACCGCATCCTGCGGGTCGAAGGCATCGGCTCCGAGGCGGCCGAACGGTTCCTGCGCTCTTCGAGCCCCTTCGGGTACTGGAAGGACGAAATCGAAGACAACTACCCCGTGCGGGAAGTCTCCCTCCGGGAAAGCGACTCGGAAAAGCCCGAGGCGAAAAAGAGTCTCGACGACCTGAAGCGCCTCTTCGGCGACCTCTGAAGCAGACCGATTCGAACGGGCATGAACGGACATGACGGGCCCGAACGAAAAGGGCGTCCCCCGCCGGGGACGCCCTTTTCGTTTGTTTCGTTTGTCGGTTTCGCTTCGCCTTGTCGCGTGCTGCGCGGGATGCGACTTCCTCGCAACCCTCAGGCAAAGAAGAACGTGGCGAGCCCCAAGAAAATGAGGAACCCCCCCGAGTCGGTCGTGAAGGTGAGAAGGACCGATCCGCCCATGGCCGGGTCGCGACCGAAGCGGCGCAAAATGAGCGGGACCGCGAGCCCCACGACCGCTCCCTGGATGATGTTGAGGAGCATCGCAAGGCACATGACGAGCCCCAGGGTCTTCCCTTCGGGCTGATCCCAGTAGAGCCCCCAGGCGCACGCGCCGGCGATCAACCCCCAGATGAGGCCGTTCACGAGCGAAACACCGATTTCCTTTTTGATGAGGTCGGCCTTGTTCGCTTCCGTCACCTGCCCCATGGCCAAAGAGCGTACGAGAAGCGTCAGGGTCTGGTTGCCGGAATTCCCCGCCATGCCCGCCACGATCGGCATGAGGGCAGCGAGCGCCACCACGCGCTCGATCGTGCCGTCGAAAGCGGAAATCACGCGCGAAGCGAAAAACGCCGTGCAGAGATTGACACCGAGCCAGAGCCAGCGGCTTTTGGCCGCTTCCCAGACGCTACCGAACAAGTCCTGTTCGTCGTCGAGACCGACGGCGCCGAACGCGTCCTCTTCGCTTTCCTCACGAATGACGTCGACCACTTCGTTGACGGTCAGTCGCCCGACGAGGCGTCCCGCCTCGTCGACGACCGCGGCGCTCACGAGGTCGTAGCGTTCAAAGGCCTGCGCGGCATCGCTCGCGTCGTCGAGCGGATTGAGGGTGAGGCGGTCGGTCTTCATGATCCGACGCACCTGGGTCGCAGGGTCCGACGTGAGGAGCTGCGCGATCGCCACCGACCCCTTCAGGTGCCCGAGCCGGTCGACGACGAAGATCTGGTCCATGTGGTCGGGAAGCGCTTCGAAGCGGCGGAGGTACCTCAGCACCATGTCGACCGTCACTTCCTCGCGGATCGAAACCATCTCGAAGTCCATGCGGGCGCCGACGCTTTCTTCGGGGTACGAAATCGCCGCACGCAGTTGCGCGCGTTCTTCGTGCGAGAGGCCTTCCTGGACCTCCGCCATGACGTCGGGCGGCAGGTCGTCGACCAGGTCCGCGATCTCGTCCGTGTCGAGCGTTTCGACCGCGTCGACGAGTTCGTCGCGATCCATGGCGTCGATCAGGGTTTCGCGAACGCCGTCGTTGACCTCAACGAGAATGTCGCCGTCCGATTCGCTCTTCACCTGATTCCAGACGGCGAGTCGTTCGTCGACGGGAAGGGCTTCGAGCACCCAGGCGATGTCGGCGGGGTGCAGGGGTTCCAGAACGGCGCGCAGTTCCGCGGCCGCTTCGACGGAGACGGGCAGCGCCTCGTCGTCCTCTTCCGTCTTCGGAATCGGATGGTCTTTCGTGCGTTCCTGATCCTCTTCGAGAATCTGCTGCACGCGTGCGAGCGCACGGCTCGCCTCGTCCGAGTCCCGTACCGGCGAGGGCGCGTCGTCTTCCTGCGGAAGGTGGTTCTTCAGATCCTCCGGATCATGGGCCGCCATACCTCTGCGTCTCCTCGTCGTCGATTCGGTGCGAGCACCGTGGTCCGGTTTCGGGAATCGGTTGTCGGGTCCGCCCTCGGGCGGACCACCGTCCCGAAGCGACATGAAAAAACTGGGCGAGCCGCACCGGGGACGGCGCGGCTCGCCGAGAGACTAGCACAAAGCTCTCCGAGTTCGTCGAAATTTCGAGCGCGACGCGGCGGCTTTCGTGCTCGGGGTTGCGATTACGAAGCCGTGGACAGCGTCGCCGCGGTCGCATCCTCCTCGGGGGCGCTCGCTTCGGCCTTGGCGGCTTGCGCCGTTTCCGCGGATTCGGCTTCTTCCTCGATCACCTCTTCGTCGAAGTCCTCGGTCGAGGTTTCCGCTTCGTCGAGGATCGCCAAGAGCTTCGTTTCCATCACGAGGTCCACGAGGTCGCAGCGGATGACCTGCAGGCGCACCTTGCGGCCGCGGGCGAGGTCTTCGGGAAGACCCGCGACGCAATGCACGTAGGGAAGGCCGTCGATGCGGACGAGCTCGCCCTTGATGACGGCGCCTTCGAGTTCCTTGACGCCCTCTTGTTCGATCCAGCGCAGCGACCAGTAGCGTTCCATCCGGGTCTGGAAGTCGTTGTAGAGACCGTAGATCGTTTCGAACTGACTGACGATTGTGAAGAAGTCCGCGTCGTTCCCCTGATAGACGGGGCCGGTGCCGAGAAGCGCCGAGACGATCTGGCGCTGGTTCACGAGGTCCACGTAGCGGCGCAAGGGCGAAGTCGACCACGCGTAGCGCGCAACGCCCAGACCGTCGTGCGCCCCCGGGCTCGTGCTCATGCGCACACGGCCCATACGCTGCGAACGGTAGATCCCCGGCGTCTTCTTTTCTTCAAGCCACAGACCCCAGGTGCTGTTTGCAAGGATCATGAGTTCGGCAACGAGAAGATCCAGGGGCGCACCGCGGCGGCGGCCCTTCACGACCACGCGCGCGTCGCGCCCTTCGCCCTCAAGGACGAAGTACCAATCGATGCGACCCGTGGGTTCGGGGCGACCGCGCACTTCTTCGCGCTTCTTTTGAAGAGCCTTTGCAAAGTGCCAGAGCCAGGCGACTTCGTGCGCGTACGGAATCTCGAGGGCGTCCGCGGCAAGGGCCTCTTCCGTCACGAGATCGTCGATCTTGTCGTAGCGCAGGTTCTTCGCGACGACGATCTTTTCGAGCTTCGTTTCGCTCGACTCGACTTCAAAGGTTTCGTCCTTCACCGTGAAGTAGATCGAGACGCAGGGAACGGCCGCGCCTTCGTCGAGCGAGAAGGCCTTCACCCAGGGTTCGGGCAGCATCGTCGTCTTGAGCCCCGGCGCATAGACCGTGCTCATGCGCGTGCGCGCCGTCTTGTCCAAGGCGTCGTCGCGCAGAATCCCGAGCGAAGGCGCCGCAATGTGTACGCCCACGCGCGTGCGACCGTCTTCCAAATGCGTGACGCTCACCGCGTCGTCGATTTCGGTCGTCGCCGAATCGTCGATCGAGAAGGCGGTGACGTCGGCCACGGGCAGATCGTCGCCGTACGTTTCGGGAAGCGGCAGCCCCGCGGGGAAGCCCCGGCCCTGCGGGAAGTTGATGGCGTAGAAGCTTTCGACGTGCCAGTCCCAGGCCGAAGGAATCGCGCCGAGCGAGAGAAGGAGACGCAACGGCGTCTGACGCGTTTCCGACGCGGCGTCGGACAAGGCCTTCCAGGCGATGCCGTTTTTGTCGGGCGCCGTCAGAAGCTTCAGCGCGTCGCGACCGATTTCTTCGGGGAGCTCGCCCGCCGCCATGGCCTTCGCCCAAGCGGTCTTCTGCGCTTCGAGGCGCTTTTTGCGTTCCACCGCTTCGAGCGCTTTTTGGAGAATGTCGGCGGGCGCGCGCCGGTAGACGCCGCGCCCCTTGCGGTAGAAGTAGACGGGATTGCCGTGAAGCGCAAGGAGAAGCGCCGCCTTCTGTACGGGGCCTTCGTCGCCGCCCCAGTACTCGGTCGCGAGGTCCGCAAAGCCGAATTCGCCCGTTTCGGGCGCCACTTCCCAGAGGAATGCGGGATCGAGCTCGGCCGCTTCCTGCGGCGCGCGCGTCATCAATTCCGAGGCGCTCGGCGACTCGAAGGAGAAAAAGACGTTCGCCTGCTTCACCTTCGTGCGGCGACCCGTCGTCAGTTCCACCTGATAGGCGGTACCGGCCTGGCTGAGAACGGTACCCGCCTTGAAGGCGCCGTCCTCTTCGAAATAGAGATGCATGGTGTGTGTGTTTCCGTCGTGTTCGTGCTGTTCGTACTGTTTGTGCCGCTCCCGGCGCTCCGTGCGCGTGCGCTCCGCGATTCAGCCCTCGGTCGCGACGCTCAGGATCGCGGGAATGAAATCCGCGAAGCGTTCGAGCCGATGGTTGTCGCCGTCGGAAAGAAGAATTTCGGCGCCCTTCAGTTTCCCGTACGCGTCCTTCCAGTCGAGCACTTCGTCGGCCGTGGAAAGGACGGCGAGCGTGCGCGTCAGGTCCGCGGGCACGGGCGGCGTCTCTTCCGCAAGCGCCAGGAGTTCGTCGGCGAAATGCTCCTCGACGAGAAGCGTGCGGTCCGTGCCGTAGATCGTACGGAGCCCCGTTTCGCGCGAGACGATCGCCCAGGGGTTGAGGCACGGGTTGAGAAGCACCGCGCGAAGACCGAACCGTCGGGCGAGACGCCCGGCGTAAAAGCCCCCGAGGCTGGAGCCCACGACCGTCACCTCAAGCCCCTCGCTTTCCATCGCGCGCACCTGCGCTTCCGCGAGGTCCGCCGCCTTGGCGGGCGCGAGGTTGAGGTCGGGCGCAACGAAGGCAAAGCCCGCCGCACGGGCCGCTTCGGCCAATTCACGGCACTTCGCCGACGCGGGCGAGGAGAGGAACCCGTGCAGGTAGAGAAAACCTTTTTTCTTTCCGGCCGTGCCCGGGATCGGACCCGACATCCCGATTTCCGAAAGTTCGTTCGTCATCGCGCTTACTTTGCTTCCTTGTGTTCTTTTTCGGCGAGCGCCGCGAGGAGCTTCCCGTGCACGCCGCCGAAGGCGCCGTTGCTCATGCAGAGGATTCGATCCCCGGGGCGCGCATCCGCCGCGATTCGGGCGACGAGCGCCTCCAAATCGTGCGTCGCGAACGCGTTGCGGTGCAACACGTCGCCCGGCTCCCAGCGTACGCCCGCACCCGCATAGCAGTAGACGGCGTCCGCTCCGGAGAGCGCCCCTTCGAGGCGCCCCTTCATCGTACCGAGCTTCATCGTGTTGCTTCGGGGTTCGAGCACGGCCAAAAGGCGACCGGGCTCGCCCGAGGCGCGCATCGCTTCGCGAACCGCCCCGATCGTCTCTTCGATCGCGGTCGGATGGTGCGCGAAGTCGTCGATCACGGTGCAGCCGTACGCACGCCCCTTGACTTCCTGGCGGCGCTTGACGCCGCCGAAACGCGCGAGCGCTTCGAGGGCCGTCGCGGGTTCGACCCCGACGTTCGTCGCAGCGGCGATCGCCGCGACGGCATTGAGGGCGTTGTAGCGACCGGGCATGGCAAGGCGCAGGTCCCCGACCGGACTCCCGTCCTTCAGAACGCGATAGGCGCCCGCCTCGCCCGCAAGCGACCAACCCGCTTCATTCTCGGGCGTATCGAACGCGGTCGTACGCGACCAGCAGCCCATGGCGAGCACACGATCGAGCGCTTCGGAGCGGGCGTTGCGAACGACGAGCGCCGACCCCGGCATCGTGCGCACGAGGTGATGGAACTGCTTTTCGATCGCCGCGAGGTTTTCGAAGATGTCCGCGTGGTCGTACTCGAGGTTGTTGAGAATCGCCGTGCGGGGGCGGTAGTGAACGAATTTGCTCCTCTTGTCAAAGAGCGCCGTGTCGTATTCGTCGGCTTCGATCACAAAGGGCGCGTCCGTGCGGCCGAGATTGGCGGAAAGGCTGCTCCACTGCGGAACACCCCCGATCAGCCACCCGGGCTCCAGGCCCGCTTCCTTGAGAATCCAGGCGAGCATCGACGTCGTCGTGGTCTTCCCGTGGGTGCCCGCCACCGCGAGGACGTGACGCCCCTGCAAGATGTGTTCCGACATCCACTGCGGGCCCGACGTGTAGGGTGCGCCCGATTCGAGAATCGCTTCGAGGAGGGGATTCCCGCGCGAGACGGCGTTTCCGATCACCCAGAGGTCGGGCGCGAATTCGAGTTGCGACGGGTCGTACCCTTCGACGAGTTCGATCCCCGCCGCGCGCAGCGCGTCGCTCATCGGGGGATAAACGTTCTTGTCGCAGCCCGTCACACGGTGACCGGCCGCGCGAGCGAGCTGTGCGACGCCGCCCATGAAGGTACCGCAAATGCCGAGAATATGAATGTGCATGCCTGACCTGCCAAAATATCGTCGAAGGATGTCCGCGTCGCTCGACGAAGCGGGGAAAAAGCGGCGGGCGAATACGCGAATACGCGGATTCGCCGCCGAGGATCCGTGATTTTCCCACGCCCGGCCCGAGAGCGACAAGCCGAAGGGCCGAAATGGTGGAGGTGCGCGCATCCCGTCGATTTCCCCTTCCGATTTTCCCTTCCGTTTGTCATCGAGTTCGACCATGTCGTCTTCCCGTCGCAAATCGAATGCCGAGTCTCCTTCCGATCCCCGATTCCCGGCCGCACTCCGCGCGCGGGACCGCGAAACACTCGCCTACGAGGTCGTTCGCGAACTCGTCGAAGAGGGCCTTTCGGGGACGCTTTCCCCCGACGACATTCGCGGGGCCCTCCGCAGGATTTCGGGGTCGTCCGACGCGGGGGCGCTGTCGGAGCTGCGTCGTCGCACGGCGGCCGAGGCGGACCTCTTTTATCCGGGCGTGCGCGAGCGCGCCTCGGCGGAGAAACGCGCGCTTGCGCGCGAACTGCTCGACGGGGTGTTCGCACCCTTCGAGGGAACCCTCGAAGGCGAAGTCGCCGCGGGAGCGGCGCTTCCCGGCACCGTCACCGAAATCGTCCTTCGCGCGGACGATGCGAAGTCCGTTGAAATCGCGCTTCTCAATGCCCGCATCGACTTTCAGGCCGAGGCGCCGCGCGCGGGCGAAACGGAGCGTTTGATGCTCGCCCTCGAGCGTTCGAGCCCGCACCGAGCCGGGATGCGGTTCGACGCGCGGAAAGCCGCCCGGCCCGAACTCGTCCTCGTGCGGATCGTCGATCGAGGGGGCGCGAAGAAGCGCCGCGCCTGAGCGTGCGGGGACGGGAAGGCCTCAAGCTCGCCCCCCTCGCCCGCCCTCACTCCCCCCGAAGGATGAGGACGGAGATGACGCGGAAGGATGAAGAGGATTACCCGATTGAGGGCATGGCAATGCCGCGCCGCCTCGATAAACTTCTTCCAAATCGCATTTTTCGCGACCGTTTGCCGCCGAAAAGGGAGGGATGAGTTCCGAAGGACTCTTCTTCGAAGGATTCCTCTCTTTACTTTTCACCCGGAAGTGTTGAGAATTGCGAAGAAATAAGGGAGAGTTGACGCCGCGTTCGCAACATTTGCGTACAATCTGCGACTTCCCTCTCTCCGCGGCGTCCGTTCCGCACGGCTTTTGAAGCGGACGGCTCGTCTTCCCCGCCCGAAGCGTTCGGCCGGAGAAGCGCGCGCGAACCGAAGATCGACCGGCCCTGACATCCGGCTCTTCCCTCATATCACACACAAAGGTTTTTCTGCCATGGATCTGCGTAAACTGAAGACGCTCATCGACCTCGTTAGCGAAAGCGGCGTTGCCGAACTTGAAATCACCGAAGGCGAAGACCGCGTCCGCATCGTGAATCGTCCCGCCGTGTCCGTCGCCGAACCGGTGACGATGGCGCCCCCCGCCGTCGTGACGGCGACCGTTGCCCAGCCCGCAGCCCCTGCGCCCGCGCCCGCCGCGGCCGAACCGCAGACCAACAGCCGCTCGATCACGAGCCCCATGGTGGGCACCTTCTACCGCGCGCCCTCCCCTGGCGCCGCTCCCTTCGTCGAAGTGGGCGACACCGTGAAGAAGGGTCAGGTGATCGGCATCATCGAAGCCATGAAGTTGCTGAACGAAGTCGAAGCCGATCAGGACGGCGTCGTCACGGGTTTTGCCGTCGAAAACGGCCAGCCCGTCGAATTCGGCCAGCCGCTCCTCATCCTCGAATAAGAGGCGGAGCTCCTTATGTTCGGAAAGATCCTCATTGCCAACCGCGGTGAAATCGCTCTGCGCATTCAACGCGCGTGTCGCGAAATGGGCATCAAGACGGTGGCCGTCCATTCGACGGCCGACGCGGACGCGAAGTACGTGCGTCTCGCCGACGAGAGCGTGTGCATCGGCCCCGCGCAGTCGCCGCTTTCGTACCTGAACATCCCCGCGATCATCTCCGCGGCCGAAGTGACGGACGCCGAAGCGATTCACCCGGGCTACGGCTTTCTCTCCGAGAACGCGGACTTTGCCGAGCGCGTCGAGCACTCGGGCTTTGCCTTCATCGGTCCGCGCGCCGAGAGCATTCGCCTCATGGGCGACAAGGTGAGCGCGAAGAAAGCGATGCGCGAAGCGGGCGTTCCGTGCGTTCCGGGCTCCGACGGGGCGCTTCCCGAGGACCCTCAGGAAGTCCTTCGCATCGCCCGCCAGATCGGCTACCCGGTCATCATCAAAGCGGCGGGCGGGGGCGGCGGGCGCGGCATGCGCGTCGTGCGCACCGAAGCCGCGCTCCTCACCTCGGTCGCGATGACCCGCGAAGAAGCGCGCGTTGCCTTCGGCAATCCGACCGTCTACATGGAAAAATTCCTGGAAAATCCGCGTCACATCGAAATCCAGGTTCTTTCCGACAATTTCCAGAACGCCATCTACCTCGGCGAGCGCGACTGCTCCATGCAGCGCCGCAACCAGAAGGTGATCGAAGAGGCGCCCGCTTTCGGCATTCCGCGTCGCGCGATCGACAAGCTCGGCAGCCGCTGCGTCGAAGCCTGCCGCCGCATCGGCTACCGCGGCGCCGGCACGTTCGAATTCCTCTACGAAAACGGCGAGTTCTACTTCATTGAAATGAACACGCGCGTTCAGGTCGAACACCCCGTGACGGAACTCGTCACCGGGATCGACATCGTGTGCGAACAGATCCGCATCGCCGCGGGCGAGCGCCTGCGCTACCGCCAGCGCGACATCGTGATGCGCGGGCACGCGATCGAGTGCCGCATCAACGCCGAAGACCCCTTCACCTTCGTCCCGAGTCCCGGGAAGGTCACGGCCTGGCATCTGCCGGGCGGCCCCGGCATTCGCATCGACACGCACGTCTTTGCGGGCTACACCGTACCGCCCTACTACGACAGCATGATCGGCAAGATCATCGCGCACGGCGACACCCGCGAGCAGGCGATTGCGCGCATGCGCGTGGCGCTTTCGGAATTGGCCGTCGAAGGCATCAAAACCAATACGAAGCTCCATCGCGAACTGCTCGCCGACGAGCGCTTCTTCCAGGGCGGAACGAGCATCCACTATTTGGAAGAAAAGCTTCGCCACCGCGCAAGCGCGGGCTGAGTTCTCAAGTACACTTCGAAGACGGAGGCCGCGGCCTCCGTCTTCTTTTTTTCCGAGGCTCCCCGACGGAGCCCCGTTTCGTTTCATCTTTTCTTCACCCCTCCCGTGTCCGGCGTCCCGTTTCAACGACTCGACCGCCGCGAACATCGGAGCCCGATTCGACATGCGTGAAATCAAACTTCTTGCCGACGAACGCTGTGCGGAAGCACTCGCCGACCAACTGATGGATGCCGGGGCGCTCTCCGCGACCATTGAGGACGCGGACGCCGACCGTCCCGACGAGCAGCCCCTCTACGGCGAGCCCGGGCTCGAGCCCGCGGCCTGCGCCTGGCCCCGTTCGATCGTGTCGCTTCTGGTCGAAAAGGATTTCGACCTCGTCGCCGAGCTCGAACGTCTTTGCAAGGAACTCGGCTGCGACATGCCCGAAGTGCTTTCGAGCGCTCCCGTCGAGGATCAGGACTGGGTGCGTCTGACGCAGGCGCAGTTCCCGCCCACGCAGGTCTCGGACCGCCTCTGGATCGTCCCGACCTGGCACGAGCCCAAAGAGGGCGCTCTCAATCTGCGTCTCGACCCGGGGGTGGCGTTCGGTACGGGCTCGCACCCGACGACGCACCTTTGCCTGCAGTGGCTCGACGCGAACGTCGGCGCCGAAGACCGCGTGCTCGACTACGGGTGCGGAACCGGCATTCTCGCGATCGCTGCGAAGCTTGTCGGCGCGCGCGAAGCGGTCGGCACCGACATCGACCCGCAGGCCGTCGAAGCCGCGATCGAAAACGCCCGCATGAACGAAGTCGTTGCCGAATTCGTTCTGCCCGAAGGCATGAAGGACGGCACCTTCGAAATCGTCGTCGCGAACATTCTCGCCAACCCGCTGAAGCTCCTCGCCCCCGCGCTTCTCGGGCGCGTCGCTCCGGGCGGTCGACTCGTCCTCTCGGGCGTGCTCGCCAAGCAAGCCGACGAAGTGATCGAGACCTACCGTGCGGTCGACCCCGCCGTGAAGCTCGCCGTCTGGCGTCAGGAAGGCGACTGGGTCTGCATCGCGGGCACGCGCGCCTGACGGCGTCGAACGCACGAACCGTCACGATCCACGAGAGAGAACATTCTGAGAGAGGGAGAATTCAACCATGGCGAAAATCCTTCGATGCCCGGCCTGCGGAGCGCTCTGGCGCTTCGACGACGTTGAAGCGGACGAGACGCTGCGCTGCGGCGAATGCGGTACGGTGTTTTCGCTCTCCAAGGCGGAAACCGCGTCCGTCGACGACGCGCGTCTTGAAGAAGCGCTCCGAGCAAAAATCGCGCCCGAAGATCCCGCGGAGAAGGGCGAAGCCGCCATGAGCGCACTCGCAAACGACCTGGCCGAGTTCGATTCCCGAGCCGAGCCGCCCGCAAGATCGGGCGCCTTCGGGCTCCTGAAGGCGCTCGTTGCGCTCGTTCTCCTCGTCGTTCTCGCGGCGGCCGCGCTCCTTTACTTCCACCGACCGGTTCTGCAGCAGATGCCCGCACTGCGCGTCATCTACCAGGACGTCTGCCGTACGTTCCCCTGCCCGGGCTTCGTGTGGTTCGAGCCGGCGGCCCTCACCGTGTCGGGACGCCTGGAGGCGGTGCCCGCGATCGTGCCCGCGGAAACGCCCGCGACCGACGCGAATGCGGCGAATGCGACGGCCGGAGCCGCCCCGACGGGCGCGATGAGCGCCGACGCGCCCGTCCCCGTTGTCGTTGCGCTCACGATCGCCAACACGACGGACCGTCCGCAGTACCTGCCGACTCTGGAAGTGAAGCTCCTCGACCCCGCGGGCGACACCATCGCGCAGCGCCTCCTTGAGCCCGCCGACTACGGCTACCCGCAGACGCCCGCGGTGCTCGCGGCGGGCGACTCCGTCGCCACCCGCGTCACGGTGACGACGCCGCTGCCGCACGGCGCTTCGAGCGTGGCCGTCAAGGCGGTGGATCCGCTCCTTTGACGGGCGCCGTTCGCCGTTCACTCCGTTCGCTTTCGGTTTTGCGCTTCCCGCTTCGCCCCGCGACCTTCGGTTTCGGGGCGAATGCTTTTCTACCGCTTACCCCATGACCGCTTCGATGTCTCCCGCTTCCTCCTCTTCTTCGCCTGCCGTGCTCGTCGCAGGGTCCGTCGCCTACGACACCGTGCTCGCGACCCCCGGACGCTTCTCCGACACCCTGACCCCCGAAGGGCTCGACCACATCAACCTCACCTTCCCGACCCCCGTCATGCGTCGCTCCTTCGGGGGCTGTGCCGCGAACATCGCCTGGGCGATGCACGCTCTGGGCGGCCGCCCCGTTCTCTGGGGCGCGCTCGGCGCCGACGGCGGTCCCTACCTGGAGCGCTTCAAAAGTTGGGGCGCGGACCTTTCGGGTCTCATCGTGCTGGAGGACTGCTTCTCCTCGCAGTGCTTCATCACGACGGACGCGGACGGCAACCAAATCGCCGCCTTTCATGCGGGGGCGCTCGATCGTGCGGACGAAGCACCGATGCCCGAAGCGGACGCGAAACTCGCGATTCTCGCGCCGGGCGAACGGCGCGCGACGCTGCGGCAGGCCGAGCGGTGCGTCGAAGCGGGGATTCCGTACCTCTTCGACCCCGGACAGGCCACGCCCCTTTACGGCCCCGAGGGCCTCAAAACGCTCGTTGCGGGCGCCTTCGGCGTCGCCTTTTCCGACTACGAAGCCGAACTCATCGAGCGCTTCACGGGGCTTACGCCGCGGCTGCTTGCCGCATCAGGGAAGACCGTCTGGCACACGCACGGCGCGCGCGGCTCTTCGGTGTGGCGGCCGGGGGCGGAGGCGCCCGAGTTTGTCCCCGCCGAGATGCTGCCCGAAGGCAAGAGCGCGGTCGATCCGGTCGGGGCGGGCGACGCCTATCGGGGCGGCCTTCTCTGGGGGATCGTCGAAGGGGCGGACCCCGTCGAAGCCGCCCGTGCGGGCGCTTACGCGGCCGCCGTCAAGGTGACGCACCGCGGCTCGCAGGACTACGCGCTCTCCCGCGCGCAAGCGCTCGCGCTCATCGGAAAAACGTCGGAGAGCTCGAAGGTACGCTGAGCCGACGCCCGAAAACTTTAAAAGCCCGAGACGACGTCTCGGGCTTTTTGCTTCATTCGGCTTGGCCGAAGAGAAATTCGAACGCGTCGGGACGCGTCAGAAGACGAGATACCCGCGCGAAAGGGGCGCAACGAAAATGAGGAGCACGTTCGCGAGCAGAATGACGACGAGGGGCGCAAAGTCGATCCCCTTGAAGTTCGGGAGCATGCGGCGCACCGGACGCAGGAAGGGGTCGATCAGGAGGGCGAGCGTGTAGGTCATGGGGCTCCCCGGATTCACCCACGTGAGCACCGCCCAGATGAGCGTACCCCAGGAAATCATTTCGAGCGCCCAGCGCAAAAGGAGCGCGAAGGGCGCGATCGCGAGGCCGAGCGGCGCGGCGATGAAGCCGCCCGCAAGAAGCCGCATGAGCACCACCGTCACGCAGGCCGTGAGAAACGCCCCCAAAATCGACGCGCGGTCGATCCCCGCCTTGGCGGGAGCGATTTTCGAGAGCGGCCCGACGAGCCAGTCGGTCGTGCGGCGCGACATCTCGACGAGCGGATGGCGCGACGACACGGCCCAGTAGTAAAGCCAGGCGCGAAGAAGAAGCATCGCCCCGACGATGGTCGTGACGAGGCCGATAACGAGCTGAAGGAGAGAAGCGAGCATGTCGGCGTCGGTCCTTGTTGCGGTACGGTTCGAAAAAGAGTCGTGAAGAAAATTTTCTCGGGACTATAGCAAAACCGCCCGCCGTCGGACGCACGCAACCGTACCGACATGCAACAAGGCATGCCCGGAATGGAGGTGCGGCGTCTCGGTCAGCGGCCCGCGGCGGCCGCCAATTCCCGCATGCGTTTTTCAAGCGCCGCTCGATCGCAATCCTCGGGCGCGGTGGCGCGGGAGAGCCCGGAAGGCAACATCCGCTCGACGCGGTCCCAGTCGAAAAAGGGGCCGGGGTCCTGCTTTCGTCCCGGGGCGATCACTTCGTGGCCCGTGACGAATTCCAGAGGCAGGAGCGCCGCGAGCCGCTCGACGAGGCGCCCCAAGGCCGCATACTGCGCGTCTTCGAAAGGCACCTCGCCCGTACCTTCGATTTCGACACCCACGGAAAAGTCGTTGCAGGCGTTTCGGCCCCGAAAGTTCGAGAGTCCCGCATGCCAGGCCCGATCGTCGATCGAGACGTACTGACGGATTTCTCCGTTGCGGCGAATGAAAAAGTGTGCGGAGACGCGCAGGTCCCGAATCTCTTCGGGGTCCCCTTCGCGCCACGTGCCCGTAAAGAGCCGGTCGACGCATTCGCCCTCGAAGACGCCTGCGGGGAGCGATATGTAGTGGAGCACGAGGAGCGAAACGACAACGCCCGCAGGGCGGGCGTCGCAGTGAGGGGAGGTGCGCTGAAGGAGGCCTTCGAGTCGGCCGGAGCGCGGGAAAAGCGCGGAAGCGGTCACGACGGGTCGGCTCCCTTCGTGTCGTTCGCTTTGTCGCGGCACTTGACCGAGCAGTAAAGGCGGTCGCCCCGGCGCACGCCTTCGCTCTTCGGGAAGTACGTGCCGCAGTGCGCGCACTTCACCATCGTTTCGCCGAGGGCTCGCGTGCGCTCGGCACGCTTTTCGCCTTCGGCCTTTTCCCGACGCAGGCGCCGCAGTTCGCGACGCTCTTCGTTGTCGAGCTTGTTGTTGCGGCGCGAGATCGCCCACGCCACCCACACGAGGACGGCGAGACCCACGAAAAAGAGAATGCGTCCCATGCTTGGTGCTCAGAAAACTTCAAGGATGAAGCTGTAGCCCACGTACGCGATGACGAGGACAGCAAAACCCACCCAGAACCACCGGAGGGCGGTCTTCGCGCGCCACCCGGCAAAGTAGCGGCCCGCGAGCAGCAACCCGAAGATCGCCCAGGAGAGCCACGTGAGAATCATCTTGTGGTCGAGATGGATGAAGACGCCGTACTGCTCCTTCGTCGCAATCGACCCCGTCACGAGAACGAGCGTGAGACAGAGAAAGCCCGCCGCCACGATGCGAAAGAAGATGCGTTCCATGACGACCAGCCCCGGCATCGAAGCGAGAAACTTCGATTCTTCCCCCGGCGCCTTGAGCGCGCGGTTCTGGTACCCCATCAGGACGGCGTGCACGAGCGCGATCGTCATGAAGCCGTAAGCGGCGATGGCGAGAAGAAGATGCCAGCGGAAGAGCGTCGTCCATTCGGCGGCCGGAATCGGCTGCCCGGGGAAGACCACGGGGAGAAGCACGGCAAAGGCGGCCGCCACGAGAATGATCCCGAACTGTCCGTGCAGACGGTGCACGTACGATTCGACGAGAAGCACGAGCACCGCGAAGAAGAACGTCACCGAAATCGCAAAGCCGAACCCGAAGTGAACGGCGTCGGCGCGGAACATTTCGCCCTGAATCGCGTAGCCCTGCAGGAGCATGCCGAGCAGGATCGGCACCCGGATGAGGCCCGACGCGCGCGGCGTGTCGTTTTTCATGGCGCCCACGATGGCCGTTCCGGCCGCAAGATACAAGAGGGCGGCCAGGCCCGTGCAAATCGTCATCATTGTCATTCTGTCTTTCTCGATTCGTCGTCGGAGCTCGTCGACCGTGGTCCTCTTTGCCGTGCGTTCGGGTGAATGACCGTACAAGCAAAAGCGGCCGGCTCCCCTTAAAATATGTCGTTTTCCGAGGGACGGAAAACTCCCCGGATGCCGCGGGCCCGCACCCCGTCCGGGATGCTCGGGAAGACCCGCCGCAATTGTCTTTATTCTATAGCCTCCGGTCTTAGGAAAGACTGAAGTTTCAGTGCTTCCGACCGACTCCGGAGCGGCACGTCCGGCGGGCTCCGGGTGCGGCGCTCGCCCCTTTCGGGCGACTGCGCCCCCGACGCGGCCGGCCCCAATTCCGATCCCCGTCGCGGTTGACGCCGGGATCCACAGAGGAACCCACATGTTCGATTCACTCAGCCAGCGTCTTTCGAAAATCGTGAAGACGATGCGCGGTCAGGCGCGCCTTACGGAAGAAAACACCCGCGACATGCTGCGCGAAGTGCGCATGGCGCTTCTCGAAGCCGACGTGGCGCTCCCCGTTGTGCGCGAAGTGCTCGCGCGCATCAAAGAAAAAGCCATGGGCGAAGAGGTGGTCGGCAACCTCAACCCCGGTCAGGCGCTCGTAGGCGTCGTGCAACGCGAACTTACGGCCGTCATCGGGGGCGACCTCACCGAAGAAGAGCGCAGCCTCAACCTGCGCGTACAGCCTCCGGCCGTGATCCTTCTCGCGGGCCTTCAGGGTGCGGGTAAGACGACGTCCGCGGGCAAGCTCGCGAAGTACCTCGTCGAGACGATGAAGAAGAAAGTTCTGACGGTGTCGGCCGACGTCTATCGACCCGCCGCCATCGATCAGTTGAAGACCGTCACCGAACAGGCGGGCGCCGACTGGTTCCCCTCGACCCCGAACGAAAAGCCCCTCGACATCGCCGCGGGCGCGATCGATCACGCCCGCCGCCGCTTCTACGACGTTCTGATCGTCGACACGGCCGGTCGTCTGGCGATCGACGAAGCGATGATGCGCGAGGTCGCCGAACTCAATACGTTCCTGAAGCCCGCCGAAACGCTCTTCGTGATCGACGCGATGCTCGGTCAGGACGCGGTCAACACGGCGAAGGCCTTCCACGAGCGGCTCCCCCTTACGGGGATCATCCTCACGAAGACGGACGGCGACAGCCGCGGCGGTGCGGCACTCTCCGTGCGCCACGTCACGGGGAAGCCCATCAAGTTCGTGGGGTCGGGCGAAAAGCTCACGGGCTTTGATGCGTTCGATCCGGAAGCAATGGCCTCCCGCATTCTCGGCATGGGCGACATCGTGGGTCTCGTGAAGGACGTCACGAAGTCGATCAACATCGCCGAAGCCGAAAAGCTCGCGACGAAGTTGAAGGCGGGCGACCGCTTCGACCTCAACGACTTCCGCGCGCAACTCGCGCAAATGGGCGCCATGGACAACTTCTCCTCGATCCTCGAGAAGCTCCCCGCGCAGTTCCAGGAAATGGCGGGGAAGGTGAACGACAAGGAAGTCCAGAAGCAGGTGCGCCGCACGATGGGGATCATCGACTCGATGACGCCCCTGGAGCGCCGCAAGCCCGAACTCATCAAGGCGAGCCGCAAGAAGCGCATCGCCCTCGGTGCGGGCGTGCCCGTGCAGGAAGTCAATCGCCTTCTGAAGCAGTTCGAGCAGACCCAGGAAATGATGAAGCGCATGAAAAAGGGCGGGCTCTCCCGCATGATGCGTGCCTTGGGCGGCATGGGGCTTCCCGGCATGGGCGGCTTCGGAGGGCTGAAGCCCTGATGCCGGACGCGCTCGGGACTTCCCCGACGACGGCTCCCCTGCGCATCCTCGGCATGGACCCGGGGTTGAATCACACGGGTTGGGCCGTCGTCGAAGCGAGCGGGGGCACCGAACGGTTCGTCGCCTGCGGCGTCATCGACGTGCCCGACGGGGAACTCGCCTTCCGGCTCGGCGTCATCACGTCGCGCTTGACGGAACTTATCGAAACGCACCGCCCGACCGTCTGCTCGGCCGAGCGGGTCTTCGTCAACATCAATCCGCAAAGCACGCTTCGCCTCGGGCAGGCGCGCGGCGCGGCGCTCGTCGCGGCGGCCCTCAAGGGGCTGCGCGTCGAAGAATTCACGCCGAGCGAAATCAAGCAGGCGGTGACGGGAAGCGGCAAGGCCGACAAGGCGCAGATTCAGCAGATGATGGCGCTTCTCTTCGGCCTTGAGACGCTTCCGCGCACCGACGCGGCCGACGCGCTCGCGTGCGCGCTCTGCTGCTCGCACACCTTGAAACTTCGAGCGCTCGAGCGCTCGGGCGCCACGGCGCGCACCTACGCGACCGCCCGGCGCGGCGCCTCCTCGCGCGGCGCGCGCGCGGCCTGGACGCAACTACTTCAGAAAGGAACACGCTCATGATCGGACGTCTGCGCGGCCAACTGCTCGAAAAACGGCCTCCGCAAATCCTCGTCGACGTTTCGGGCGTCGGCTACGAAGTCGACGTGCCGATGTCGACCTTCTGCAACCTCCCCGCCGAAGGGGCCGAAGTGACGCTTTTCACGCACCTCGTCGTGCGCGAAGACGCGCAGCTTCTCTACGGCTTCGCGACGGGCGCGGAGCGCGCGGCCTTTCGAGAGCTCATCAAGATTTCCGGGGTCGGCCCGAGGATTGCGCTCGCGATCCTCTCGGGGCTTTCCCCCGAGAAGCTTTCCGAAGCGGTCGAATCGGGCGAAACCGCCCCGCTCATTCGGGTGCCCGGGATCGGGAAAAAGACCGCCGAACGCCTCGTTCTCGAACTCAAGGGGAAGCTCGCAGGTTCCGCGATCGTGACGGGGCTCTTTGCCGCCGCGGGCGCGACGGAAGCGTCCTCGCACAACGCCGACATCCTGAGCGCGCTCCTTGCGCTCGGCTACTCGGAACGCGAAGCCAAGGCGGCCATGAAGGGACTCCCGCCCGAGGCGAGCGTCTCGGACGGGATCCGACTCGCCTTGAAGGCGCTTGCGCGCTGAGAGAGAACGCCGAACAGGCCCGAGCCCTCGGGCCGAAACGCGCTAGTCTCTCACACACCCACTACGCCACGTCTTTTCCCGGGAGAATCTCATGTCCGCCGACGAGCGCCTCATCGCGGGCGAAACCGCGAGCCCCAACGAAGAGAACATCGACCGCGCGCTGCGCCCGACGATGCTCGCCGACTACGTCGGCCAGCAGGCCGTGCGCGAACAGCTCCATATCTTCATCGAAGCCGCCAAACGCCGCGGAGATCCGCTCGACCATCTGCTCCTTTTCGGACCTCCCGGGCTAGGGAAGACGACGCTCGCCCATATCGTCGCCCATGAAATGGGCGTGAACCTCAGGCAAACGTCGGGCCCCGTGCTCGAGCGCCCCGGAGACCTAGCGGCGATTCTCACGAACCTTGAGAAAAACGACGTCCTCTTCATCGACGAAATCCATCGTCTCTCGCCCGTCGTCGAGGAAATCCTCTACCCCGCGCTCGAGGACTATCAGATCGACATCATGATCGGCGAGGGGCCCGCGGCGCGCTCGATCAAGATCGATCTGCCGCCCTTTACGCTGATCGGCGCAACGACCCGTGCGGGTTCGCTCACGAACCCCCTGCGCGCGCGTTTCGGCATCGTCAATCAGCTCCAGTTCTACACGACCGAAGAGCTCGTGACGATCGTTCGCCGCTCGGCCCGTCTGCTCGGCGTCGCGATCGACCCCGAGGGCGCGCGCGAAGTGGCGTGCCGCTCCCGCGGGACGCCCCGCGTCGCAAACCGTCTTCTCCGACGCGTGCGCGACTACGCCGAGGTGAAGCACGACGGCACGATCACGCAGGAGGTCGCAAACCGCGCGCTCACAATGCTCGACGTGGACCCGGCGGGCCTCGACATGATCGACCGCAAGTTCCTCCTCACGATTCTCGAAAAATTCTCGGGCGGCCCCGTCGGGATCGAAAACCTCGCCGCCGCGGTGGGCGAAGACCGCGACACGCTCGAGGACGTGGTCGAGCCCTACCTCATTCAGCAGGGGTTCGTGCAGCGTACGCCCCGAGGCCGCATGGCCACGATGCTCGCGTGGGAGCACTTCCGCATGCCCCCTCCGGGCGCGGAGGCGATGCTCGTGAAGGCCTTCGCCGAAAAATAAGCTGAGATCCGATCCAACGGAACGGGGCCCGAAGGGCCCCGTTCCGTTTTTGCTCGATCTGTTCGAAGCGCTTCAGGCGCTTCGGACGCCTCACTCACTCGCGCGCGGCCGAAATCGAGAGCGCGAGAAGAAGAAGCGTCGCCGCCACCGCACCCGCCGTACCCCAGGCGGGGCCCGCGGCCGAGAGCGCCCCGAGACCCGCGGGCGCCAAGCCCGTCACGCCGAGAAGGCCGTCCAAAACGACCCCGGCCGCAAAGCCCGACGCCGCCCAGCGGCGCAGGTAGCCGCCGCGCGAAGCGAGAAGCCCCAAGGCGCCCGCCACGAGACCCGCCGTCACGGGGCCCGAGAGGTGCGCGAGCACTTCGAGAAAGAGGTCTTCGCCCGACGGGGACGTACCGAAAAGATGCCAGTCCCGACCGAGAAAGAGCACCCAGGTGGTCGCCATCCAGAAAATCGTCCCCGCGATCATCGCGCCGCGCCAGGGGTTCGCGTCGCCGAGCGCGCGAACGCCCTCGGAAAAGCCGACGCCGCGCTTCGCGCCGAACCAGCCCGCGGTGAGCATCCACGCAACGAACGACGTGACGCCGCCGGCAATGAGCGCAACGAGCGTCTGAATCGCGATGCGAACGGCGGGCGTCGACACAACGGTCGTCCCCGCATGAACGAGCGCCGCTCCGCGCAGGTCCGTCATGGCAAAGGGAAGGGAGGCCCCCGCTTCGGCGCGGCCGACCGCAAAGCCTTCGGTGAGGATCGTACGCAGGACCGAGCCGTTCTCGGTCGGGATCTGCCCGAGCGCCGTCAGAAGGACGAGCAGGGCGAGGACCAGCACGGGGCCGCGTCCCGCGGCCGTCGGAAAGAGCCCCTTCGGGGCCGTGCGGCGAACGAAAAGAACCGCCGCGGCGAAAAAGAACAGTGCGCCCCAGAATGCCCAGGGGAAAAAATCGATCATGACAAAATTCGGTGTTTGGCGGGCGCGCGACGCGCAACCCGCGCATGCGCTTGCAATTTCTTACGGTTGACGGCGTCGTCGACCGGCATCGCCCCTATACTACCAAGACCCGCGCTCGGGGGCTCCCGCTCGCGGCCGCTTCACTTTTTTTGTCGGAACCATGTCTCGAGAACTTGCCGCGTTTCCCGTCCGCGTCTATTGGGAAGACACCGATGCGGGCGGCATCGTGTACCACGCCAACTATCTGAAATTCATGGAACGCGCCCGTTCCAGCCTCCTCAGCCGCCTGAACGTCTCGCAAAACGCCGAGCTCTCGAACCCGCAGGGGGTGCTTTTCGTCGTGGCGGACGCCGCGCTCAAGTACCGTCGCGCCGCGCGGCTCGACGACGAACTTACGGTGCACACGAAAATCGAAACGCTGCGCCGCGCCTCGATCGTTTTCGAGCAGCTCGTGAAGCGCGGCGACGAAACGATCGTCGAAGGCCGCATTCGCGTGGGGGTCGTCTCCGCGCAGACCTTTGCGCCCGCGCCGCTTCCCGACGAACTCTACGAGCGGATCGCCGAACTTACGGCGCCCGCCGCCTGACACGACCGAACGCTCTTTTCTCCACTCGTTTTTTGTTTTTTTGCACCATGAATTCCGTCTCCGACCTCTCCCTTCTGACGCTCGTCGCCCAGGCGAGTCCCGTCGTGAAGATCGTTCTGGCGATCTTGGTTTTCCTCTCGCTTTTGAGCTGGACCGTGATCTTCCGCAAGGCCATCATGATCGCGCGCGCGGCGCGTCAGACGGACGAATTCGAAACCCGCTTCTGGAGCGGCACGGAGCTGACGAAGCTCCTTGAAACCGCCAACCGCAACCGCGAAACCTCGGGCTCCGAAGAGCGCGTCTTCGCCGCGGGCATGAACGAATACATCAAGCAGCAGCGCAGCTCGGGCGATGTCATCAACGGCGTCTCGCGCGCCATGCGTGCGGTCTTCACGCGCGAACTCGATCACTTGGAAAGCGGCCTTCCGCTTCTCGCCTCGATCGGCTCCACTTCGCCCTACATCGGCCTTTTCGGCACGGTCTGGGGGATCATGAACGCCTTTACGGGCCTCTCGACCCTCGACAACGTGAGCCTTGCGGTCGTCGCCCCGGGCATTGCCGAAGCGCTCGTCGCGACCGCCATCGGTCTTTTTGCCGCCATTCCGGCCGTGGCCGCCTACAACTACTTCAACAACCGCGTCGGTCGTCTCTCGAACCGCATGGACGGCTTCAGCGAAGAGTTCCTCAACATTCTCGAGCGCCAGACGAGGTAAGCCATGTCGCTCAGACGTCAAAACAACCGCCGCGGGCTCCTGGCCGAGATCAACGTCGTTCCCTACATCGACGTGATGCTCGTGCTCGTCGTGATCCTCATGGTCGCGGCCCCCTTCGTAAATCCGAGCGTGGTGAATCTTCCGTCGGTGAACAAAGCGTCGAAGGCGCCCGAAACGGTCGTCGAAGTGATCGTCTATCCCGACGGGCGATTGTCGCTCCGAAGCGGCAAGGAAATGCGCCCGACGGACGCCGCCGGGCTCGTTGCGGCCGTGCGCGAAGCGCAGGGCACGAACCCCGACACGCCCGTCGTGATCGCCGCCGACAAGGACGTACGCTATGAAGACGTGATGAACGTCATGAAGACTCTGCAGGCGGCCGAGGTCGCCCGCGTCGGCTTGTCGCTTCGCATCGAACGCTCGGCCGCGGCCAAGTAACGCGAGGTACGTCGATGTCGAGCGAAACGAACGCATGGAAGGTGCTCTACCGAAAGGAAGACCGAAAGGACTTCCTTCCGGCGGCCGTCCTTTCCTGCGCCGTGCACACGGCGCTTTTCGCCGCCCTCTTCACGGCCTTCCACTGGCAGACGCAGTCGGAGACGGTGTACGCGGAACTCTGGGCCCCCGAGGACGTCTCGGGCGGCAACGATCCGACGGGTGCGGCGAAACTTGAGGAAAAGCCCGTTCTCGAAGAACCCCAAACCCCCGAAACCGAACCCGAGCCCGAACCCGAACCCGAACCGCAGAAGGCCGCCGAACCCGAGCCCGATCCCGAAGAGGAGCGCCGGGCCGAGGAACTCGAAGAGGCCGCGCGTGCCGAAGAAGCCCGTCAGGCCGAAGAGGCTGCCCGCATCGAAGCCGAGCGCGTCGCCGAGGAGGCCCGCAAGGCCGAAGAGGCGCGCCGTGCCGAAGACGAGCGTCTCGCTCAGGAACGCGCCCGCGCCGAAGAAATCGAGCGGCAGCGTCAGGAAGCGATCGAAGCCGAAGCGCGACGCCTCGAAGAGGAAAAGCGCCGCGAAGACGAACGTCTCGCGCAGGAACGCCTCGCCGAAGAGCAACGCCGTGCCGAAGAAGCCCGCAAGGCCGAGGAAGCGCGTCGACTCGAAGTCGAGCGCCTCAAAGCCGAAGAAGCCCGAAAGCAGGAAGAAGCCCGTCAGCGCGAAGAAGCCCGCAAGATCGAAGAGGCTCGCAAGGCCGAAGAAAAGCGAAAGGCCGAGGAGGCCCGCCGCATCGCGGAAAAGAAGGCCGCCGAAGAGCGCGCCCGCATCGCGCGCGAAGTCCGTCAGCAGGAGCTCGCGCGTCTTTCCGCGAAGGCCGATCCCAATTCGACCGTCTCCGGCACGACGAAGGGCGACCCGAAGAACGTGCGCCAGAACCTGACGGGGTCGGCGCGCGCTCGCTACGTCGCGCGCGTTGCGGCCTGCATCCGTCCGCACATCATGATCGAGGTTCCCTCTTCCACGGTGCGCGGTCAGTACCAGGCGATCTACAGCGTGCGTCTTCTCCCCACGGGCGAACAGGTGGGCGACCCGAAGCAGGAAAAGGCGTCGGGCTGGGCCGCATACGACGCGGCGGTCGAGCGCGCCATCCGGCGCTGCAACCCCTTCCCGCGCCCCGACACCGGTCAGGATGCGCCGAGGGAGCTGACGCTCTCCTTCGACCCGGTCGACGACCGGAAAAAATAAGAGCTTCCGGTCACGAAAAGGGCTCCGCAGTGCGGAGCCCTTTTCGCGTCGGGTGTTCCCGTCCGTGCCGCCGGGGCCGACGTAGCCCGAGCAAAAAGGCCGACGCGCACGGGGCGGGTCGGCCTTTTTCGGAAGGTCGGAGCCCGCAGGCGCGGGCTCACTTGCGCGATCAGCGCTTCAGCTGACGCACGATGAAGTCGAGCGCTTCGTCGACCTTCACCATCACCTTTTCGTCGAGGTGACGGCGGGCGGCGTATTCGACTTCGCCCGTCTTGAGACCGCGGTCGCCGATCACGACGCGGTGCGGAACGCCGATCAATTCCCAATCGGCGAACATGACGCCCGGACGCATGTCGCGGTCGTCGAGAATGACGTCGACGCCGGCGGCCTGCAGCTCGCGGTAGAGCTTTTCGGCGGCGTTGCGCACGTCTTCGCTCTTCGAGTAGTTCATCGGGCAGATGACGACTTCGAAGGGGGCGATGGCATCGGGCCAAATGATGCCCTTGTCGTCGTGGTTCTGCTCGATCGCGGCGCCCGCGATGCGGGTGACGCCGATACCGTAGCAGCCCATCTGCATGACCTTGGGCTGGCCGTTTTCGTCGAGGTACGTGGCGTTGAGCGCTTCGGAGTAACGCGTGCCGAGGAAGAAGACGTGACCGACTTCGATGCCGCGCTGCAGCTTCAGTTCGCCCGCACCGTCGGGCGACTTGTCGCCTTCGACGACGTTGCGAAGGTCCATCGCCTTGGGTTCGGGCAGATCGCGCCCGAAGTTGACGCCCGTGTAGTGGAAACCTTCTTCGTTCGCGCCGCAACAGAAGTCCGACATGTCGGCGACCGTAAGGTCGGCGTAGACGGCGACGTCTTCGCCGAGACCGACCGGGCCGAGGTAGCCGGGCTTCGAGCCGAAGGCCGCTTCGATTTCCTTGTCGGTCGCGAAGCGGAAGCCTTCCTTGAGCTCAGGGATATGGCCCGCCTTCACGTCGTTGAGTTCGTGGTCGGCGCGAAGGAGGACCAGCACGATCTTCGCGGGAAGCGGTTCGCCCTTTTCGTTCGTGCGGTCGGCGGCAAGCACCACGCTCTTGACGCTCTTCGTGAAGGGAATGCCGAGGTATTCGGCAACATCCTCGCACTTTTCCTTGCCCGGCGTCGCGCGCTTTTCCATCGTTTCCGTCGCGGCTTCGCGGCCCGCAAGAAGGCTCGAAGCTTCGGCAAGTTCGATGTTCGCCGCGTAGTCGGACTCGGGGCAGTACGCAATCACGTCTTCGCCCGTGTTGGCGATCACCTGGAATTCGTGCGAACGCGAGCCGCCGATCGCGCCCGTGTCGGCGCGCACGGCGCGGAACATGAGCCCGAGGCGGTTGAAGATCTTGCAGTACGCGTCGTACATCGTATCGTAGGACTTCGCCGCACCCGCTTCGTCGCGGTCGAACGAGTAGGCGTCCTTCATCGTGAACTCGCGCCCGCGCATCACGCCGAAGCGGGGACGACGTTCGTCGCGGAACTTCGTCTGGATGTGATAGAAGTTCACGGGGAGCTGACGCCAGCTCTTGATTTCCTGACGGGCGACGTCCGTGATCACTTCTTCGGAGGTCGGCTGGATCACGAAGTCGCGGTCGTGACGGTCCTTGAAGCGCAGGAGTTCGTCGCCGTACTTTTCCCAGCGGCCCGATTCCTGCCAGAGTTCGGCGGGCTGCACGATCGGCATCAGGAGTTCGATCGCGCCCGCACGGTTCATTTCATCGCGGATGATGCCTTCGATCTTGCGGATCGTGCGTAGCCCCATCGGCATGTAGGTATAGACGCCGGCGGCAAGCTTCTTGATCATGCCGGCACGAATCATGTACTGCTGGCTCACCACGTCGGCATCGGCCGGCGCTTCCTTGAGCGTGGAAATAAAAAAGGAACGGGCGCGCATAAGTTTGTGCTTGAAAGTGGACGCCCCCGAACTCGTCGGGGGCGCTGTGGGAAAAAGTCCGAATATTTTAGACGATCCGCGGGATCATCCTTTGTCGGCGAAGAGGTCAGCGAAGAACCATGTTGTCGTGATGAATGAGTTCGGGGCGGTCGAGGTGCCCGATGCGCTCTTCGATCTCTTCGGTGTGCGCGCGGCAGAGGCGGCGCGCTTCGTCGCTCGAGTAGTTGACGAGCCCGCGCGCAACTTCGACCCCGTCTTCGGTCACGCACCCCACGACGTCGCCGCGCACGAAGTCGCCCTCGACCCCGACGACCCCGACGGGAAGGAGCGACTTGCCGTTGCGCAGTGCCGACACCGCTCCGGCGTCGATCGTGACCGTGCCGACCATGCGCAGATGGTCCGCGAGCCACTGCTTCCTGGCGTGGAGCTTGCTCGAAGCGGCATAGAGGTGCGTGCCTACGGCCTCGCCCTCTGCGAGGCGCACGAGCACGTTTTCCTCGCGGCCCGAGGCGATGATCGTGTTCGCTCCCGAGCGCGCGGCGCGCTTCGCGGCAAGAATCTTCGTGATCATCCCGCCCGTCGAAATCGAGCTTGCGGCGCCGCCCGCCATCGCTTCGAGTTCTGGCCGGCCCGCCTCGGCGCTCGAAACGAAGTCGGCCGACGGATCCTTTCGCGGGTCGGCCGTGTAGAGACCCTTTTGATCCGTGAGGATCACGAGACAGTCGGCTTCGACGAGGTTCGTGACAAGCGCCCCCAACGTGTCGTTGTCACCCACCTTGATTTCGCTCGTGACGACCGTGTCGTTTTCGTTGATGACGGGAACGATCCCGAGACGAAGGAGCTCGTTGAGCGTCATGCGGGCGTTGAGGTACTGCTCGCGGTCGACCAAGTTCGCGTGCGTGAGGAGAACGAGCGCCGTGCGGATCCCGTACGCGCGAAAGTGCGTCTCGTAGGCCTGCACGAGCCCCATCTGCCCGACGGCGGCCGCGGCCTGCTTTTCATAGACGCGCTGAGGGCGCTTTTCCCAGCCGAGGCGCAGAACGCCTTCGGCGACCGCCCCCGAACTCACGAGAATCACTTCGCGCCCCATGCGGCGAAGCTCGGCGATCTGACCGGCCCACCGCTCGATCGCGGACTCGTCGAGGCCGCGACCGTCGTTCGTGACGAGGGCGCTGCCGACTTTGACAACGATGCGGTGCGCGTTTTGAAGAAGCGAGGACATAATTGGGCTCCCGGGATTGAGACGGATCTTTGAGGATACCGCAAGAAGCGCCCGTGTTTTGCCAACCGAAACGGAAAACGCCCGGAAGAGCGTTCGGGCCTTCCGGGCGTTTTCGGTCAAGCGTTTCGCGTTGAGCGGATTGCGATCAGTCCGCCGTCGGATCGAATCGTTCGTCGTCGAGGAACATCATGCTTTCGCGGCGCGCTTCGTCGATGAATTGAGCGAGCGCCTTCACGAGTTCTTCGCAACCTTCGCGGGTCGCGGCCGAAATCACATAGACGGGCGTGTCGGGGCCCGCAAGTTCGGCGCGGTACCGTTCGATCAGCGCGTCGCGTTCCGCGGCGTCGACGAGGTCGATCTTGTTGAGAACGAGCCAGCGGGGCTTGGCCGCGAGCTCGGGGTCGTACTTTTCGAGTTCGAGCGCGAGCGCCTTCGCTTCGGCGATGGGATCCGTCTCTTCGGCGAGCGGCGCCGCGTCCACCACGTGCAGGAGCACCTTCGTGCGCGCGAGGTGACGCAGGAACACGTGCCCGAGGCCCGCGCCTTCGGCCGCACCTTCGATGAGCCCTGGGACGTCGGCGATCACGAAGCTCTGTTCGGGGCCGACGCGCACCACGCCGAGGTGCGGGTGCAAGGTCGTGAAGGGGTAGTCGGCGATCTTGGGACGGGCGTTGGAGACGGCCGTGATGAAGGTGGACTTCCCGGCATTGGGCATCCCCAGGAGACCCACGTCGGCAAGCACCTTGAGTTCAAGCTCGAGCGAGCGGTACTGCCCGGGTTCTCCCGGCGTCGCCTGCTTCGGAGCGCGGTTCACGGAGCTCTTGAAGTGGAGGTTCCCGAGCCCCCCCTTGCCGCCCGCGGCGAGGAGCTGACGCGCCCCGTGCACGTTGAGGTCGGCGACGAGCTCGCCCGTATCCACGTCGCGCACGAGCGTGCCGACGGGCATGCGCAGGACGATGTCTTCGCCGCCCGCACCGTAGCAGTCCGCGCCGCGACCGTTCTCGCCGTTCGGGGCGAAGAACTTGCGCGTGTAGCGGTAGTCGACGAGCGTGTTGATGTTTCGGTCGGCCACGGCCCAGACCGAGCCGCCGCGACCGCCGTCGCCGCCGTCGGGACCGCCCTTGGGAATGAATTTTTCGCGTCGGAAACTGGCCGCGCCGTTCCCGCCCTTGCCGCCCTGCACTTCGATTCGGGCTTCGTCAACAAACTTCATGAATCTCTCCCTGCGCCGCAGCCGAACCACTCGCACCGCGGGGGCGACGCCCGAAAGGGCGTAGCCGCTTTTTATGGATGATGGGGTGAGGACGGCGCTTCAAGCGACTCGGCCTTCGTCCCCGTGTTGCCACTCTACTAAAAAAGCCCAGTCGGCGGAGCCGTACTGGGCTTTTTGTCCGGCGCTCGCGGCCGACCCCCTTCGGGGACGTCGGTCCGCCGCGCCGGCTCTCCGGATCGAACGCAGTCGATTAGAGGGAGGTCGGTTCAACCTTGATGTAGTGACGGTTGAAAGCGCCCTTCACTTCGAACTTGACGACGCCGTCGACGAGCGCGTAGAGCGTGTGATCCTTGCCCATACCGACGTTGTCGCCGGCGTGGAACTTCGTGCCGCGCTGACGGACGATGATGGAACCGGCGTTGATGTGGGATTCGCCGAAGACCTTCACGCCGAGACGCTTGGCCTGGGAGTCGCGACCGTTGCGGGTGGAGCCGCCGCCTTTCTTATGTGCCATTTTCTATGCTCTGCTAAAAAACCGGTTGAAAATTAAGCCGCGATCGATTCGATCTTGAGCTCCGTGTAGTTCTGACGATGGCCGCCCGACTTCATGGAGTGCTTGCGACGACGGAACTTGAAGATGCGGACCTTTTCGCCACGGCCGTGGGAGACAACGGTCGCCGTCACGGAGGCGCCTTCGACGAAGGGAGCGCCGACCTTGAGGCCGTTTTCGTTGCTCACAGCGAGCACTTCGGAGAGGGTAACCTGGGAGCCGGCTTCGACAGCAAGGGATTCGACCTTGAGCTTGTCGCCGACGCTGACGCGGTACTGCTTACCGCCCGTCTTGATGATAGCGTACATGTAAATAAACCTCGCCCGCTTCGCTTCGATCGCGCATGCGACGTATGCGAAGCCTTTTTGTAATGCATGCGACCGCGGCGTCCGAAGGGAAAATCCCGAGGGCGCGCACGCGACGCATCGGTTGCGTGGAAAGGAGCGCATTATTTCATGCGGGGTCCTCTCCGTCAAGCGAAATTCCCGAAAATTTACGGAGTTGCGTTCCGGTTTTCGACGTCTCCCGCAAAGAGCCCGCCCGCCGAACGCACGTCGACCTTCCGTCGAGCCGGGATCGACCGTCCGTCCCTCTCGTCGCCCGATATACTTGAGGCAGTTTCGCCCGAGCCCCTTTCGGGCGGCCCTCCGTTTTTCGAAGTCGAACACATCATGGAAGAGACCACGCACACCGAGGATCCGAAGGCGCTCGTGCGCGCCCTCCTTGCGCCGATCGCCGCCGACATGGCCGCGGTCGACGACGTCATCCGCCAAGAACTCGCCAGCGACGTCCGTCGCATGCACGAGATCGGCGAGTACATCACGAGTGCGGGCGGCAAGCGCATGCGTCCCGCTCTGCTCATGCTCATCGCCCGCGCGCTCGGTTACGAAGGGACGCTGCACCAGTATCTCGGCGCCACGATCGAACTTCTCCATACGGCCACCCTCATGCACGACGACGTGGTCGACGAGAGCGACATGCGCCGCGGCCGTCCGACGGCCAACGCCCGCTGGGGCAACGGCGTCGCGGTGCTCGTGGGCGACTTCCTCTACACCCGCTCCTTCCAGATGATGGTGAAGGCGGGGAACCTCAAGGTGATGGAGGCGCTCTCGAACGCCGCCAACCGCCTTTCCGAAGGCGAAGTGATCCAGATGGTCAACGCCCACGACCCGACGGTCGACGAAGAGCGTTACTTCAAGGTGATCGAACGCAAGACCGCCTGCCTCTTCGAGGCGGGCGCCCGTATGGCGGCCGCCATCGCCGACGCCACCCCGGAAGCCGAAGAAGCCGTGGCCGAATACGCGCTCGCTCTCGGCAACGCTTTCCAGATCGCCGACGACATGCTCGACTACGCGGGCGACACCGCCGAAACCGGCAAATCACTCGGCGCCGACCTGCGCGAAGGGAAGGTAACGCTCCCCCTGATCTATACGCGCGAGCTCGTTTCCGACGAGGATCGCCGCCTCATCGACGACGCGATTCGTCAGGGTGACGGAGAATTTGACAAAATCGCAAAGCTTGTGATAGACTGCGAAGCTCTCGATCGATGCAGAGCACGAGCTGAGAAGGAACTGGAACGGGGCCGCAAGGCTCTTTCGAAAATTCCCTCTTCCATTTTCAGCGAAAGTCTGCTAGAATTGTTGTCCTTCACGGTTAAGCGTGATCGATAACGCTGAATCGGGAATTTCGGGGTGTAGCTCAGCCTGGTAGAGTACTACGTTCGGGACGTAGGAGTCGGAGGTTCGAATCCTCTCACCCCGACCAGGTTTCCAAAGGCACCGCACGCAAGTGCGGTGCCTTTTTGTTTGTCCGCTCGAAACGCACTCAACGGAGAATCGGCATGCCCTATCTGCTCGGCCTTACGGGCGGCATCGGCTCGGGAAAATCGACGGCCGCGGCCGCCTTCGCGCGGCTCGGCGTTCCTGTCGTCGACGCGGACGCGCTCTCGCGCGCCGTCACGGCTGCGGGAGGACGCGCGATCGAAGCGGTTCGCGCGCATTTCGGCGACGCCTTCATCACGCCCGAAGGCGCCATGGACCGCTCGGCCATGCGCGAACTCGTTTTTTCCGACCCCGAAAAGCGGCGGGAGCTCGAACGGGTGCTTGCCCCCCACCTCGAAGCGGAAATTTCCGAAGGGATCCGGGCGGCGCTCGACGCTGCGCGCGAACGCGCGCTCCCTTACGCGCTCTTCGATTGTCCGCTCCTTGCGGAGCGCCCCGCCTGGCGCAAGGCCTGCGCGAAGGTCCTTGTCGTCGACCTTGCCGAAGAGGAGCAGATCGCCCGCGTGATGTGCCGCTCGCACCTCCCCGAATCCGCGGTTCGCGCTATTCTCGCCGCGCAGGCCTCGCGCGCCGAACGGCTTGTGATTGCCGACTACGTCCTCTACAACGGCGGCACGCCCGAAGCGCTCGAACGGGCCGTCCAAACTTTGCATACAAATTTCCTTTCGGCCTGCGGGTAATTCCCATTTTCCATACGGCGGCGTGTGGTATTTTTGGAACATGCGCCTTTGCGCCGAAAGCCGCCGTCCGCAGGCCTTTCGGCGAGTTCGCCCCCCGTTTCCATCCGCCGCGCACGTCCCCTCACGAGCGACGTCCCGCCCATCTCCTTCGGCCCCGACATGACTCTTTCGTCCGTCAACTCGATCGAACAGCCTGATGCCTCCGAGAACACCGCGGGCTTCATGCTTTACGAGTTCCCGTGCAACGAAAAAATCCGCATGTATCTGCGGCTCGAGATGCTCTTCCGACGTTTCGACTGGTTCTGCGCCCAAGAGGAGCCGGTCGCGCACCATGCGGCGCTCTCGGCCCTCTTCGACCTCGTCGACGCGTCGGCCCGCTCGGATCTGCGCAACGAACTCATTCAGGAGCTCGTACGTCAGCGTCAGCACCTCGAAAACCTGCGCGGCAACGAAGCGGTGCGTCAGGACGCGCTGGAGCCCGCCATTGCCGAACTCTCGGAGTGCTGCCGCACGATTTCCAATACGGTCGGGCGCTCGGGTCAGGTGATCCGCGAAAACGAATGGCTGCAGCTCGTTCGCACGCGCCAGTCGATTCCGGGCGGCACGTGCGAATTCGACATGCCGATGCTCCACTACTGGCTCGCGCTTCGCCCCGAGGTGCGTCGCGAGGAGCTCCTCGGTTGGGCGCAGTCGATGTTCCCGACGCGGGACGCGATCCAGCTCGTGTTGCGCCTCCTGCGCGCTTCGTCCGTCGAACACTACTGCACCGCGATCGACGGCATGTTCCAAAAGCCCATGACGGGGCGCAACTACGCGCTTGCGCGCATCTGGATCCCGGAGGGCGACACGCTCATTCCGGAAGTGAGCGCGAACAAGTACATGCTCTGGGTGCGCTTCTCGCGCCCCGACCACCGCCGGCGCCTCCACGTCGTCCACGAGCGCGTCGAATTCCGGCTCGGCCTCTGCGGTTGAGCTCTTCCGCTCTTCTTTCTCGACGGCCTTCCGAATTCTTTTTCCTTTTTTCTTTCGGCCCGACGGCGTCGGGCCGCGTTCCTTTCCATGAAAGTCAAGTGTCCGACCTGCGGCGCCGAAGCCGAATATTCGCCCGCCAATCCCTACCGTCCCTTTTGCTCCGAACGCTGCCGCCTGATCGACCTCGGCGCGTGGGCAAACGACGAGTACCGCATCGAAGGGGAGCCGGGCTCCGCCGCCTCGATGAATCCCGAAGACTACGAGACCGCGCAGCGCGAAGCGATGATGCGCGCGATGGAAAAGCGCGCGAAGCGCCGCTGAGCCTCCGAGCCTTCGCGACCCGAACTCGCAAAAAGCCCGACCGAGACGCCTCGATCGGGCTTTTCTTTATTTGCGCGCCCCGAAAGGGCGCGCAACACGATTCGGGAAGCTCGCCGCCTCAAGGCTTCACGCCGTGAGCGCCCGCTTCCTGCCAACGGTCGAGCTCGGCCGCGGGAACGCCTTCCACATAGACGGGCAAGAGCGCTTCGCCCCCGCGCACGCACTCTTCAAAGGCCGCCTTCGGCACGATCACGAAGTCGAAGTCCATGGCGCGGGCCTTCATCACGTCGTCGAACGTTTCGGCACGGGCCCCCACGTAGCGGGCGTCGCGGTCGCGAACGACCGTCGCGCGCAACGCCGCGGTCGAAAGCACCGTCTGGTCTGCGCGCTCTTCGAAGACGTCGGGAAGTTCCGCACGGGCCACGATCGCGAGGTCCACGGGCAGGAGGAGCCCCGGCGTACGTTCGGAGGCCGAGAAGTAACCGAATTCCTGGCCTTCCTTGGCGACGGGCTCGCCCGTGAAGTCCTTCGAGCGGCGGAAGTGCAGACGCACGTGCGCGTGCTCGTAGCGGTGTTCCGTCACGAACCACGGCACGGAACGGCGCAACGTAATCCCGAGCTCTTCGTCGAGTTCGCGCTTCAGAGCGTCGTGCACGGTTTCGCCCGGTTCCATCTTGCCGCCCGGGAATTCCCAATAACCGGCATAGGGCTTGCCCTGCGGGCGGGAACCGAGCAACATCCGGCCGTCTTCACGAATCAGAACGCCGACGGCCACGTCGACGACGGGTTGAGTCATGGGGTGTCTCCTTGAGGGTTGCGACAACAGTTCATCTTACCCCGCCTGCGGCGGAATGAACGCCGTCACGCCCATTCCGACGCATCAGATCGGAAGCGGCATCATGACCGACGCACGCCCACGGCCGAAGGAAACGACGATGCGTGCGGGAAGTTTGGATGCGTCGGTCGCATCGCTTGCATCGGTCGCTTCGGCACCGATCCCTTCGAAGCGCACCGCAAGGCGAGAACGCTCGACGCCTTCCGAGACACGGAGCGAGAGCGCCACTCGAAAAACCCGCTCCCAGCCGGAGGGGCGCTCGGGCTTTCCGGAAGTCCGCAAAGCGCGTCCCGCCGCAACGGCCGCGGGCCAGAGACTCTCCGCGAGTTCATGGGCTTCCTTCGTCGTTTCCGCCCCTTCGACCGCGAGCATCGTGCGCATCCCGCGCACGAGCGCGCGCCGCCGCAGGGCGTCTTCCAGCAGATTCGTGAGGCCCGCCGAAATCGCTTCGACGCGCGGGTCGTCCCAGCGTTCGACGGGGGGCTGCGACGCGTTCCCGCTGCGTTCGACACCTTCGCCCGACGCCGTAATGACGAGCAGGTCGCCGGCCGTCCCCGCAGGATGGAGCCCCGCCCAAAGCTTAGGCGCCAGAGTTTCCGCAAAAACCTCCAAGACGTTTCGCCGTACGGGAAGCCCTACGTGAAGCCCGTGCACCGACGCGCGTGCGAGATCAACCGCGGGCGGCGTCTCCCAGAGGGAGAGTTCCGTATGCCCCTCGGGCATGCGAAAGGGCATGCGGCGCAGGGGGCCGAAAGGCGGGTCCGACTTCCCCGCCTCACGCGTTGCGACTTCTCGAAGGACGCTTGCGGCCCCGATGAGGGTGCCGACCTCGAGGGTCTCGCCGATCGGGCCGCCCGAGGCCCAGAGGAGGTCGCACCGTGCGAGGCCGAGCCGTCGTTCCCACTCAAAGCCGAGTGCTTCCGCGACACTTGTCGAGGCCGCACCGAGCCCTTCGGCCGCCGCCTCGGGCGTCACGATCACCGCCCGAAAGTCGGTACCGTCCCCGTTCGCACGGCGCTCGGCGAGTTCCCGCACGCGACCGTCGAGACCCAATCCGCCCCTCAGAGCGAAGACGCCCGTCCCCGACGCGGGGAGCGCCATCAGGGCAAGCCGCCCCTCGGGGTCGGAAAACCAGAGGGGATCGGAAGCGGCAGAAGCCGCCCGCCCGAAGGGGTTGTCGGAATGAGTCTGCGGGGCGCTCGGAGCCATCTGCGGAGCGGTGCGGGTCTTTCGCGAAAAGGGGTTCCACATACGAACGATTCCTTGCGGTTTCGGGGGCGGCGTCCGAGGTCGGGGCCTGCGGACGACAAAACGCCCGGAAGTCGTCGAACCGCCGGGCGTTTCTCATGCGTGCGGGGCCGAGCGAGCTCGGCTCCCGCGCCTTTCGGACCGATCAGGCGAGCTTGCCGTGGCAGTCCTTGAACTTCTTGCCGGAGCCGCAGGGGCACGGATCGTTGCGGCCCGCGTGCGCGAAGCGGCGGCGCATTTCGGCTTCGTCGGCCTGCATCGCGTCGAGGGCGCTGCCGCCTTCGTGGCGACCCGCAGCGGGGTCGGCCGCTTCCGCAGCCGTCTGTTCGCCCATCGCGATGGCCGTGTCGGTCGCTTCCTGCGCCTCTTCGGGCATCTTGATTTCGACGTGCATGAGCACCGAGACGAGCGTTTCGCGGATGCTGTCGAGGAGCTGCTCGAACATCGTGAACGCTTCGCGCTTGTACTCCTGCTTGGGCTGCTTCTGAGCGTAGCCGCGCAGATAGATCCCCTGACGCAGAGCGTCGAGCGCGGCAATGTGCTGACGCCAGAGCTGGTCGATCACCTGCAGAAGAACCGAGCGCGCGAACGCGGTGAAGGCGTCGTGCCCCACCAGGGTTTCCTTCGCGCCGTAGAGTTCGTTCACCTTCGCGACGAGCGCTTCGAGCAGATCTTCGTCCGTGGTCGAATCCGAGGCGTCGAGCATCTTCTGGAGGTCGATGTCGATCCCGAAGTCGTTCGTCAACTTCGCGGTGAGCCCCGGGAGGTCCCACTGTTCTTCGACCGTGTCGGCCGGCACGAACGAGCGGAAGAGGTCGCGGAAGTACCCTTCGCGCAAGTTCTTCACCATTTCCGAGCAGTCGGAGGATTCGAGGATTTCGTTGCGGAGACCGTAGATCTCGTGACGCTGGTCGTTCTGAACGTCGTCGAATTCGAGGAGCTGCTTGCGGATGTCGTAGTTGCGGCCTTCGACCTTGCGCTGCGCCGATTCGATCATGCGGGTGAGCATCTTCGATTCGATCGCGACACCCTCTTCGAGCTTCAAGCGGTCGGCAATCGCACGCATGCGTTCGCCGCCGAAGATGCGCAGAAGCTGATCTTCCATCGAGAGGTAGAAGCACGAGCTCCCCGGGTCGCCCTGACGGCCCGCACGGCCGCGGAGCTGATTGTCGATGCGGCGCGACTCGTGGCGTTCGGAGCCGATGATGCGCAAGCCGCCCGCGGCGACGACGCGGTCGTGTTCGACCTGCCAGTCGGCCTTGAGCTTGGCGATGCGCAGTTCGCGTTCGGCTTCGGTGAGCGTTTCGTCGTTGCGAACGTCGTCGATGTGCTTGTTGATACCGCCGCCGAGCACGATGTCAGTGCCGCGCCCCGCCATGTTGGTCGCGATCGTGACGATGCCGGAACGGCCGGCTTCTAGAACGATCTGGGCTTCCTTTTCGTGCTGCTTGGCGTTGAGCACGTTGTGCTCGATCCCTTCCTTCGTGAGGAGCTGCGAGAGCACTTCGGAATTTTCAATCGAGGTCGTGCCGAGCAGAACGGGCTGCCCCTTGGCGTGGCAGGCCTTCACGTCTTCGATGATGGCGCGGTACTTTTCGGCGACCGTACGGTAGACCTTGTCCTGTTCGTCGACGCGGACCATCTTGCGGTGCGTCGGGACGACCACCGTTTCGAGGCCGTAGATGTCCTGGAATTCATAGGCTTCGGTGTCCGCCGTACCCGTCATGCCCGAGAGCTTCTCGTACATGCGGAAGTAGTTCTGGAACGTGATCGAAGCCATCGTCTGATTTTCCTGCTGGATGCGCACGCCTTCCTTGGCTTCGACCGCCTGGTGAAGGCCTTCGCTCCAACGGCGGCCGGGCATCAGGCGGCCCGTGAACTCGTCGACGATGACGATTTCGCCGTTCTGCACGACGTAGTGCTGATCGCGCTTGAAGAGGTTGTGAGCCTTCAGGGACGCCATCAGGTGGTGCATGAGGATGATGTTCTTCGGCGAATAGAGCGATTCGCCTTCGGCGACGAGGCCGCGCTCGGAGAGGATGGCCTCGAGCTTTTCGTGACCGCTTTCGGAGATGTAGACCTGATGGGCCTTTTCATCCACCCAGTAGTCGCCCTCGCCCTTTTCTTCGGCCTGGCGCGTCAAAAGCGGCGGAATTTCGTTGATGGCGCGGTAGAGGTCCGTGTTGTCGTTCGCGGGCCCCGAGATGATGAGCGGCGTGCGCGCTTCGTCGATGAGGATCGAGTCCACTTCGTCGACGATCGCGTAGTAGAGACCGCGCTGACGACGGTTCGCGACGTCGTACTCCATGTTGTCGCGCAGGTAGTCGAAGCCGAACTCGTTGTTCGTGCCGTACGTGATGTCGGCCGCGTAGGCAGCCTTCTTCGTTTCGGTGTCCTGCTGCGTGAGAATCTTGCCGACGGAAAGGCCCAGCCAGTTGTAGAGGCGCCCCATCCAGTCCGCGTCGCGCGAAGCGAGGTAGTCGTTCACCGTCACGACGTGGCAGCCCTTGCCCGGAAGGGCGTTGAGATAGACGGCGAGCGTCGCGGTGAGGGTCTTCCCTTCGCCCGTGCGCATTTCGGCGATCTTGCCGTCGTTGAGCACCATGCCGCCGATCAGCTGCACGTCGTAGTGGCGCATGCCGAGCACGCGAACCGCGGCTTCGCGCACCACGGCGAACGCTTCGGGCAGGAGCTGGTCCGTCGTTTCGCCCTTGGCGATGCGTTCGCGGAATTCCCCGGTCTTGGCCTGCAATTCCTCGTCCGAGAGCGCCTTCATGGCGGGTTCGAGCTTGTTGATCGCTTCGCACTGGCGGCGATACTGCTTGATCAGGCGGTCGTTGCGGCTGCCGAAGATTTTGGTAAGGAGTTCGTCAAACATGGCTTCTACGGTTCTGAGCGGCCCCCTCGTCCCGTCCCGTCGAGTCCGCGACGCGGGGAGGTCCTCCGTGCGGGCCGAACCCGGTCCGCGCGCTGCTTAAGATGGTCGGACGACGTCCCTCGGGTACACTTGCACATCCCGGCAAGGCACCCGCGGCTCGATACGCCCTCGTCCCGGCACCCGCAGGCGCCGAGGGTAACTTGTCGATTATCGCATAGTCTGTTGGTGCGTTTCTCAGGGCTTGCGCGCAGTTGGAGGAGAGATCGTGAGCAGGAATTTGAAAGATTTCACCCGCCGCAAAGGCTTCCGGTCCATGGATCGGCTTCTCTCGGAAGAGGACGGTACGGCGCGCCTCATGTCGGACTTTCAGATCGCGCGCCGCGCGGGCGAGGTGATTCAGCCCGTCGTGAAGCCTTTCCGACTCGTGCTCGACTTCTCCCGGGGGCACACGCGCTACGAAGATCACACGCTCGTGTTGCTTGCGCAAAATGCGGCGCAATTGAACCGCCTGCGCCAGCTCGTACCGCGCATGCTTGCGGCCTTGGCCGTGAAGGGCCTTCCCGTTGCCGAGATCGACATTCGTATTGCGCCTCCCGCCGAACCCGAACCCGAACCCGTGCCGCCCGCTCCGCCTCGCGAGCATTCGATTGCGGCCTCGGCGCGCCTTCGCGCGCGGCTCGACGACTTTCACGATCCGGACCTGCGCGCGACGCTCGCGCGCCTCGCGGACGCGATCGCCCCGCGCCCCGAAGAGCGCACGGGACAGTTGCGTTCGGGGTTCGACGAAGCGGGGAACGACGCGCGGCATCTCCTCGAAGCGCTCGCGCGGCTGGAGAATCATCTCCCCGAAGCGCCCGACCCCCGGCTCGTGCCGACGGAAGAGGACGTGCAACACAAGCCCGAACTCGCGGGCGTGCGCGATCGGCTCCTTTCCAAACTCACGCGTCGCGTCGCGCTCGAAGATCGCCTCGGGCGCCTGAGAGCGCGCGCGGGCGACGAACTCCTCGCCGTCGAATCGGCGCGGTTTCAACTCGGGTTCGATTTCGAGGGCGATGCGGGGTCCGAGTCGGGGATGCCCGAACCGTCCGCCGACGACGTTGCGCGTCTCGAGCGCGACTATCTCGCGCTCAAGGCGCGGTTGCTCGACCTACGAAACGAAGTCGAGGCGCTTGAGAGCGCCATCGACCACTCGGCGCATTAACAACGGGCGGATTTCGGGGCTTTCGCCTTCTGGAGCCAGAAGTCGACCGGGCAGTCCCGGTCGTTTTCGAAGACCACTTCCGTCCAGCACTCGGGCTTTTTGAGGAGTTCGCGAAGCAAGAGGTTGTTGAGCGCGTGCCCCGACTTGTGAGCACGGTAGTGCGCGAGGAGCGGACGACCGAGCACGTAGAGGTCTCCCATGGCGTCAAGGATCTTGTGCTTCACGAATTCGTCCCCTTCGCGCAGCCCCTCGGGGTTGAGGATGCGGTACTCGTCCATGACGATCGCGTTGCCGAGCGAGCCCCCCTGGGCGAGCCCGAGGCGACGCAACATTTCCACGTCCTGCACGAAGCCGAACGTGCGGTTGCGCGCCACGGCCTGCTCGTAGGTCGTCTTCGAGAAGTCGACCTCCGAGAACTGTTCCGTCGCGTCGATTGCGGGGTGCCCGAACGCGATCGAGAAGGAGAGCTTGTAGCCCATGTGAGGCTCAAGCCGCGCCCACTTGTCGCCTTCGCGCACTTCGACGGGGGCGATCACCTTCACGAACTTCTTCGGCGCGTCCTGCTCGACGATGCCCGCCGAATGGAGCAGAAAGACGAAACTTGCGCCCGAGCCGTCCATGATCGGAATTTCGGGAGCGGTGACTTCGATCACGCAGTTGTCGACCCCGAGACCGCTCAGGGCGCTCATCAGGTGTTCGATCGTCGAAACGGCCGTCGACCCGATGTTGACGGTGGTCGCCATGCGGGTGTCGTTCACGTTGAGGGGTTGAGCCGGAATGTCGACGGGCGGATCGATGTCGGTGCGGCGATAGACGATCCCCGTGTCGGGCGCCGCCGGGAGAAGCCGCAACTTCACCTTGCGGCCCGAATGCAGCCCGATGCCGACGGTTTCGACGGCTTCGCCCAAGGTGCGTTGCTTGAAGTAGGTCATAACTTGCTCCCGAGCCGTCGCTCGTTCGAGGAATCCTTCGTTCGACGAAGGACGGCGCTCTCTATTGGAATTTCCGATGGTTTCTTCAAAGAAAGGGCGGCCCGTCCGTTCGGACGCAAGCCGCCTTTGCATTGCGGCGGGCTTTCGTCCGCCCGAGTCGGGGCGGGAAAGCGCGCCGCGCGAAGCGTTCGGGTCCGAGCCCGAAAGCGTTTCTCTTAGTTGTTGCCCGAGCGCAGGTAGCTCGGAATCGTGTAGCCGAAAGAGAAGGGATTCCCGTTCGAGCCCGACTGCTGACCGGCCTGCGGAGCGGCGGGCTGGGGCATCGAGGGCGTCGGAACGGCGGGCGCGATCCCCGGAGCCGCGGGCTGCGGCTGCACGGCGGGCGCCTGAGGCTGCGGTTCGGCAAAGGTCTTCGCCGGGTAGTCGGTCGGCGCAACGGCGGGGGCGCTCGGCGCCGCAGGCTTGCCGGGGGACACGACGAACACGTCCGAAGAAACGGGCTGTTCCGAGCCGGGACCGGGTTCGGCTTCGAACGGTCGATCGAGACCCGTCGCCACCACCGTGACGCGCACTTCGTCGCCCATTTCTTCCGAGAGGGCCGAGCCGAAGATCACCGTCGCCTGCTTGTGAACGAAGGTGTTCAGAACGCCCATGGCTTCGCGGATTTCCGCGAGCGTGAGCGAGTCGTTGCCCGTGAAGTAGACGAGCATGCCGCGGGCGCCCTGCAGGTTGGCGCCTTCAAGCAACGGACAGGCAATCGCCTTTTCGGCGGCGACGCGGGCGCGGTCCGGACCCGACGCGGTCGCGAGCCCGATGATCGCCGTGCCGCGTTCGCCCATCACCGTCTTGATGTCTTCGAAGTCGACGTTGATCGTACCCGGCGTATGGATGATTTCCGCAATACCGACGCAGGCCTTGTAGAGCACTTCGTTGCTCGTTTCGAAGCATTCCTTCATCGTCGCGTTGGGCGGGCATTCCTCTTCGAGCTTTTCGTTGAGGATGACGATCATCGAGTCGACCTTGTCCTTGAGGTTCTCGATGCCGAGTTCGGCCGTACGCATGCGGCGGGCGCCTTCGAAGCTGAAGGGCTTCGTGACGACGGCCACCGTGAGGATGCCCATTTCCTTCGCAATCTCGGCAATGACGGGAGCCGCACCCGTACCGGTGCCGCCGCCCATGCCGGCCGTGATGAAGAGCAGGTGAGCGCCGCGAATCGCTTCGGCCACCTGTTCGCGCTTTTCCTGCGCGGCAGCGGCGCCCACTTCGGGACGCGCGCCCGCGCCGAGCCCGGTGCTGCCGAGCTGGATGTTCACGTGAGCCTTCGAGCGCTGAAGGGCCTGGTGGTCGGTATTGGCCGCAATGAACTCAATACCCTTGGCGCCGTGCGCAATCATGTGTTCGACGGCATTGCCGCCGCCACCGCCGACGCCGATCACCTTGATCACGGTGTTCAGCGGATCAATCTCCTGCAGGATTTCAAAAGGCATCGTCGACCTCTTTTATTCAGAATTTCGAAATTATCGCTTAGATGAGCGAATCGCGCACGCCCCGCACATGCTTTTGCGGAGCGTTCGGTAGTTTTTTGTTACGGTTTTCAGAGAACCGCAGGTCTCGTATCGGGTGTTCTCAATAGTCTCCCACGAAGACGTTTCTCAGTCGACCGAAAAAGTTCGGCAAAGGTTTTTTCCCGTAGGAAGCGGTGTCGCTCAAGTCGCCCATTTCGGCGCAGCGGATGAGTCCCATCGCCACGGTCGCATCGGGTTGCAAAAGAACGGGCGTGTCGCCCTCGATGAATTGCGGACAGCCGATGCGAACGCGTTTCCCGAGCAGGCGGCCCGCGGCGACGTCGATCCCCTTGAGGCTCGCGCCGCCCCCCGTCAATACGACGAGTTCGATCGAATCGAAGACTTTCGCCTCGATGAGCGTGCGCCGATAGAGTTCGAAAAACTCCTTGACGCGCGCCTGGAGGGTCTTCGCGACGAGTTCGCGCAGATAAGGACGGGGGCGCTTCCCGGCCTGAACGATTTCGCCCGGGAGCACGCGATCGGGGTCGCAGGTCCCGGCCGACACCTTGAGCGCCTCGGCCTCGTCGAGTTCGACACCGAGCACCATGGCGATGTCGCGCGTGAAATATTCCGCGCCCCACGGGCGCACGTTCGAAAACGCGACGACCTCTTCGCGAAAGACCGCCATCGAGGTGGTTTCCGCGCCGATGTCGATCACGGCGGCGCCGCACGTTTTTTCCGTTTCGGTAAGCGTTGCCTGTGCGGCTGCCCAGGCGTGGGGCTCGTAGTCGACGAGTTCGAGACCCGAGCGCTGCATGCAGCGCTTGAGGTTTTCCGCGTTCGACGCGGACCCGTAGACCGCATGGACGAGCGCTTCGAGTTTCGATCCCGTCAACCCCACGGGGCTCCGGGGCGCGATGACGTCGCCCACGCGGTAGCCCTGCGGAATGAGCTTCACGAGGTCGCGCCCCTGACCCTGCTGGATCGCGTTCTGCCGGGCATTCACCTCCGCAAGCGTCACGTCTTCCTGGCGCACTTCGCGGCTGCGCGGCACGGCCGCGCCCGTACAGTTGTAGCTCACCTGCGTTTGGCCGCCGATCGAGCCCCAAACTCGGTCGATCTTCACGCCCGAGGTGTACTGCGCTTCGGAAACCGCCTTGCGAATCGAATGAACGGCCTCTTCGACATCGATCACCGTTCCCTGGCGAATGCCCTGCGAGCGCACGTTGCCGATCCCGAGCACGCGGTGAAATCCCTTGTCGTCGCCCGGACGGGCGACAACGCAGAGCACCTTGCTCGAGCCCACGTCGAGACTCACGATCACGTCGTTCGAATTGGTCGTCATGAAGTTTGGAATGTTGGAAATGCAGTCGTTCGAAGTCGGCCGCGACGAAACGGTACGTCGCGGCAACATTGTGTCACATTAACCGGCCGAAAGCGTTGCGGGCGCGGGATTTGAGGGCGAAGCTTCTTGGCCGAGAGGCGCGCGCTCGAGATTTTCCTCGGTGCCCGAATCGCCCGAATCGTCCGCCGCATCCTCGGGCGGCACCTCCGCGACGGGCGGCTCGAGCGCGGCCGCACGGCGCTCGGCCACTTCCTTGAAGTGCTTGCGCACGGCCGCCGCATCGGGGATCCCCGCGGCGAACGCCCCCGGGTACCGGGCGTCGATCGACGAAGGAGGCCCCTTCATGAGTTTCACCACCTGCGGGTACGAGTCGACGACGTCCTGCAGGCGCTCTTCGACGGGGCGGCGCGGATCGTCGCGACCGAGCTCGACGCGCGTCGGCGGCATCCAGTCGTTTTGCATGACGATCGACCAGCTTTCGCGGTCCGAATACTGGATGTCCGAAATCTGCGCGGGAATCGTCCCGACAATCTCGCGAAAGCGCTGATAGTTCCGCGCGATTCGTTCGATCTGAGCGGCCGACCCGTAAAAGTAGGGCAGCGTCGCACCGTCCGCCTGCTCCTCGGGGTTCGCCGAAAAGAGGACGCCCTCGGTACTCACGAGCCGTCCGTCTTCGTAGAGCGCCATCGCGCGGTACACCTCGACGTCGATGCGAAGGCCCGAAGGCCAGACGCGACGCACGGTCGCGCGCTTCACCCAGGGAACGGTTTCGGCCGCACGGCGCACCGCTTCCAAGTCCGCCGTGAAGAAGTTCCCGCTCAGCACGGGTTCGATCGCCGAGCGCATCCGATCGACGGGCACCTTTTGCGCGTCGCCCGCGAGCTCGAGCTCCGTCAGTCGGAATGCGTCGAGCTCCCGAACGGCATTGCCCGCCCACTCGTAGGAGAGTACGGCCACGGCCCCGAGACCGAGCACGATCGCGCCGAGCGCGAAGCGCCCCACCCAACGCCATCGGGCGGCGCGACGCTCGTTCGTCGTCTCCGTACTTTCGTCGCCGGGTTGCTCTTCGATCCCGTCGTCGACGGGGATCTGAGAAAGGGCCTTCGATTCTGCGGCGTTCGTCTCGTCCTGCGGCACGGTTCTCTCTGCGGGCGGGTTGTGCGAATGGGCGGGTTGCGGTTCGATCACGATTTATGCGTCGGTGCGGGCAAGCCCGAGCACCGTAAGGCAAAGCTCGGTGTAGTCCATCCCGACGGCACGGGCGGCCATCGGCACGAGCGAGTGCGGCGTCATGCCGGGGGACGTGTTGATTTCAAGGAGCGCAAACGACCCGTCGGGGCGCTGCATCACGTCGACGCGCGACCAGCCGCGGCAGCCGAGCGCGGCAAAGGCCGCTTCGACCGTGCGCATGAGTTCGGCGGCGCGCTCTTCGGGGAGGTTGGCCGGACACTCGTAGCGCACCACGTCCGTGTAGTACTTGTTCTGGAAGTCGTAACTCCCTTCGGGAGCGACGATTTCGATGACGGGAAGGGCCTTGCCGTCGAGCACCGCCACCGTGAATTCGCGACCGAGAATGTACTCTTCGACGAGCACGTCTTCGTCGCCCGCGGCGGCAAGCGCCGCGCGGAGCGCCTCGACCGTGAGGTCTTCCTTGTGAATCTTCGTCACGCCGATCGAGGAGCCGTCCTTCGCGGGCTTCACGACGAGACCCGTCGCACCGAGTTCGGCCATCGCGCGTTCAAGCGCCGCCTCGTCGGCGTCGGGGTGCAGGAGCACGCCGCGCGGCACGGGGATCCCCGCCGCGCGCCAGATGGTCTTCGTGCGTTCCTTGTCGATTGCGGTCGCCGAGGCCGCGACGCCCGGGCCCGTATAGGGGATGCCGAGGTAGTTGAGGACGCCCTGGATCGTGCCGTCTTCCCCGAGCTTGCCGTGAAGCGCGATGAACGCGCGATCGAAGTGCCCGGCCTCCAGTTCGGCGAGGCTGCTCGTCTTCGGATCGAACACCGTGACGTCGACGCCGCGGGACTTGAGCGCCTTTTCAACGCCCGCGCCCGACATGAGGGAGACTTCGCGCTCGGAGGAAACGCCCCCCATCAGGAGGACGACGCGCCCGAGCTGATTCGTTTCGTTCGACATGACAAATTTTCTCCGTTGATTGGTAGTGTTCGGTCTCAGGCGCGCCCCGCCATGGCGGGCGCCACGCGCCCGATGGAGCCCGCGCCCATCGTCACGACGACGTCGCCTGGGCGAGCCGCGGCGCGGATCGCATCGGCCACGCCCTCGACGGGAACGACCGCGGGCTTCGCGCAACCCGCCGCTTCAAGAGCCGCCGCAAGGTGCGCGCTGTCCGCACCTTCGATCGGGGCTTCGCCCGCGGGATAGACATCGGCAAGGACAACGCCGTCGACGGTTTTGAGCACCTCGACGAAATCGTTGAAGCAGTCGCGCGTGCGCGTGTAGCGGTGCGGCTGGAAAGCAACGACCAGGCGGCGGCCCGGCCAGGCGCCGCGCAACGCCGCGATCGTCGCCGCCATTTCATGCGGATGGTGACCGTAGTCGTCGATGAGCGTGAAGGTGCCCGTTTCGCCGTCGGCCCCCGTGCAGGGGATTTCGCCGTACTGCGCGAAGCGACGGCCCACACCCGTGAATTCCGCGAGCCCCTTGGCGATTGCTTCGTTCGAAACGCCCGCAAGGGTCGCGACGGCCACGGCCGCGAGGGCGTTCCGAACGTTGTGAAGGCCCGGCAGATTCAGAACGACGGGCAAGGGCGCGTGGTCGGGGCGCAGCACCGTGAAATGCATCCGGGTCCCGACCGCCTTCACGTCGATCGCGCGCACGAGGGCGTCCGCCGAGAGGCCGTAGCCGATCACGGGCTTGGTCACGCGGTCGCGGATCGAGCGCACGTTCTCGTCGTCCATGCAGAGGACTGCGACCCCGTAGAAGGGGAGGCGTTCGAGGAAGTCGACGAAGGCCGTCTTGAGGTTCTCGAAGTCGTGCCCGTAGGTGTCCATGTGGTCTTCGTCGATGTTCGTCACGACGGAGATGACGGGCGTCAAATTGAGGAACGAAGCGTCCGACTCGTCCGCTTCCGCGACGAGGAATTCGCCCGCGCCGAGGCGCGCGTTCGCACCCGCGCTGTTGAGCTTCCCGCCGATCACGAAGGTGGGGTCGAGCCCGCCCTGCGCGAGAAGGGACGCCGTAAGCGACGTCGTCGTCGTCTTCCCGTGGGCGCCCGCAATGGCGATCCCGCGGCGCAGACGCATGAGTTCGGCGAGCATCACGGCGCGCGGCACGACGGGAATGCCGAGTTCGCGCGCCGCGACCACTTCGGGGTTGTCCGCCTTCACGGCCGAGGAAATGACGATGGCGTCCGCCCCTCGGATGTGCTTCTTGTCGTGGCCCTGATAGATGCGGGCGCCGAGACTCTGCAGGCGTTCGGTGACGGCCGAGCGCGCGATGTCCGAGCCGCTCACGACGTAGCCGAGATTGAGCATCACTTCGGCGATGCCGCTCATGCCCGCGCCGCCGATACCGACGAAATGCAGATGATTGACCAAAAACTTCACGGTTGCTCCTTGTTGGATGACGTGCCCGGAGAATTTCTTTCGTCGCTCCGGATCCCGATGTAATGCTGTTCGTCGCGCAAGCCCCTCGGGCTTGCTTCGGTCCCTTCGACCTTTTCCCCCTCGATCTTTTCGGTGTCTAACCGATGTCTTAGCGCGCGGCCTCTTCGATCAGGTCCGCAACGCGCTCCGCGGCGTCGGGGCGCGCGATCGCGCGGGCGGCCCGGGCGAGTTCGAGAATCTTCTCCCGCGTCATGCCTTCGAGAAGCTCCGTCACGCGTTCGACCGTAAAATCGGCCTGCTCGACGCAAATCGCCGCGCCGCGCTCCGCCATGAAGCGGGCGTTGCCGCGCTGGTGTGCGGTCGTCTTCGCGACGAACGGCACGAGCACCGCCGCCGCGCCCGCGGCGCAGAGTTCGGAAACGCTCGTCGCGCCCGCACGGCACAGGACGAGGTCCGACTCGGCGTACGAGACCGCCATGTCGGTGATGAAGGGCACCACGTCGGCTTCGACGCCGAGCTCGCGGTACTTGGCGCGCACCGCTTCGTCGCGGTTCTTGCCGGTCTGGTGGAGAATCTTCGGACGATGCTCGGCGGGAATGCGTGCGAGCGCTTCGGGGAGCACGTCGTTCAAAACCTGCGCGCCGAGGCTCCCGCCGAAGACGAAGAGCTTCAAGGGGCCCGTGCGGCCCGCAAGACGCGTTTCGGGATCGGGGAGCGCCACGATGTCGGCGCGAACGGGGTTCCCCGTCGTATGGCCCTTTTTGCCCGCAAAGGAACGGGCCCCGCCCGAAAAGCCGCACGCAAGCGACGTGCAGACGGGCATGAGAGTGTTGGTCGACATCAGGAGGTCCGCATCGCAATTCATAAGTACGAGCGGACGCCCGAGGCTCTTTGCGGCCCAGCCGACGGGAACGGCCACGTAGCCGCCCGTTGAAAAGACGACGTCGGGCTTTTCGCGCCCGAGCGCCGAGCGGGCGGCGCCGAGCGCGCCGAGAAGCTTCATGCCCCCTTTGAGGGCGCCCAGGAGGCCCTTCCCTCGCACGCCTTGAAAATTGAGCCCCGCAAAGGAGATGTCATGACGCGCGACGAGTTCGGCTTCCATCCCGGTCGTCGTACCGATCCAGGAGACGCTCCAACCGCGCTCGCGCATCACCTTTGCGACGGCAAGGCCCGGCATGACATGGCCGCCCGTACCGGCAGCGGCAATCACCAAATGTTTCTGCTTCGTGTTCGTCACACCTGACCTCCGCGCATCAAAATCTTGTTTTCCTTGTCCACCCGCAAGAGGAGCGCCACGGCGACGAGCCCCGACAAGAGGGCCGACCCTCCGAAGCTCACGAAGGGCAGCGTCAGCCCCTTCGTCGGGAAGGCGCCCGAGGCGACCCCGATGTTGATGATCACCTGCACGCCGAACCAGAGACCGACGCCCTGAGCGAGAAGCCCTTGGAAGGCGCGTTCGAGCTTGATCGACTGTCGTCCGATTTCGAACGCCCGCCGGATGAGCCAGTAAAAAAGGAAAAGAACGAGGATAACACCAACAAAGCCCGTCTCTTCGGCGATCACCGCCATGATGAAGTCCGTATGGGCCTCGGGAAGGTAATTGAGTTTTTCCACCGAGCCGCCGAGCCCGACCCCGAAGAGTTCCCCGCGCCCGAAGGCGATGAGCGAGTGCGAGAGCTGATAGGCCTGCCCGAGCACGTACTCTTCCGACCACGGGTCGAGGTACGCAAGAAAGCGCCCGAGTCGCCAGGGCGTTGCGTAGATCATCCACCCGACGAACGTGCACACGATCACGAGCACCGCGAGGAAGATGTTGATCGAGAGTCCTCCGAGAAAGAGGATCCCCATGATCTCCGCGGCGATCACGACGGTCGCACCCAGGTCGGGCTGCTGAATGAGGAGGAAGGAAAGAAGCATCATCACCGCGGCCATCGGGAAAAAGCCCGACAGAAACGAGTGCATGTAGTCCTGTTTCTTCACCGTAAAGGCGGCCGTGAAGATGAGCGCGGCCACCTTCACCATTTCGGACACCTGCAGGTTCATGAAGCCGAGCGTGATCCAGCGGCGGGCGCCATTCACGGACTTGCCGAACCCCGGAATGAAGACCGCGACGAGTACGAGCACGGCCAGAACGCCGATCGGCACCGACCAGCGAAACCAGAAGCTCATCGGAATCCGATAGACGACGAGCGCACACACCGTCGCAAAGGCGATGCTTGAGAGGTGTCGCACGAGGTAGGTCGTGCTCTCGACGCTGAAGCGGGGGCTCTCGGCAAATGCGGTCGTCGCGGAAAAGACCATGACGGCGCCGATCGCAAGGAGCGCCACCACGCAGACGAGGACGTCCCAGTTGGGCCCGACGGGCGTGTTGTCGTAGAGCGACCAGTCGTTCGTCGCACGCGACTTCAGAGGATGAATCGAGGCCAGGGTCTTTTTCACGACGCGCTTCCCCCGGCGGAGTCGGCTTCTTCACGAGCACGAATGCGCTCGGCCGCTTCAATGAAACGGCGGCTTCGTTCGGCGTAGTCGCGGAACATGTCCCACGACGCGCAAGCGGGCGAGAGGAGCAGCACGTCGCCCGGACGGCGGCGGGCCCACAGCACCTCGACCGCCTCTTCGAGCGTCGCCGAGCGTACGTGCGGGACGTCGACCAACACCTTTCCGATCGCCTCGGCGTCGCGCCCGATCAGCGCGGCGCAGGCCGCAGCACCCGAGAGCGCTTTGCCGAGCGGCGCGAAGTCCTGCCCCTTCCCGTCCCCGCCGAGGACGATGAGAACACGCCGCCCCTGGGCGGCAAAGCCCGAGACGGCCGCGATCACGGCGCCCACGTTCGTGCCCTTGGAGTCGTCGATGAAGTCGACCCCGTCGACGGTCATCACGTGTTCGACGCGGTGCGGCTCGCCCGAGTAGGTTTCGAGAACGCGCAAAGGGCCCGCAAGCGACGCGCCGACCGCCTCAACGAGCGCCAGCGCCGCCAAGGCGTTCATCGCGTTGTGGCGCCCCTGAATTTTGAGGGCCCCTTCGGGAAGGAGCGCTTCGGCCGCGGGGGTTTCTTCCCCCGCGAGACGTCGGGCCGCGGCGCTCGCAGGCGTCGTCGCAGGCAGACTCGGAACGTACGCAAGCCACACGAGGCCGTCGACGTGCATCAGGCCCGATTCGCCGGGACGGCCGGGCGAGCCCTGCCCGAAGGTGCGAACGCGCTTCGGGTCGATCCCGTCGGCGGACGCGACTGAGAGCTTGTCGTCGCGATTCAAAACACGCACCGTATCTTCGGAAAAGATGCGGCGCTTCGCCTCGGCATAGGCCGCCATCGAGCCGTGCCAGTCGAGGTGGTCTTCGGTCACGTTGAGAAGCGCCGCCGCGTCGCACTTGAGGTTCGAGGTGGTCGCGAGTTGGAAGCTCGACAGTTCGAGCACCCACGCGTCGGGCAGTTCCCCCGCGTCCTCGGCCTTCAGAAGTTCGAGGACGGCGTTCGGGCCGATGTTGCCCGCGGCTCGGGCGGAGAGTCCCGCCGCTTCGAGCATCTTCGTCGTGAGTACGGTCGTCGTCGTTTTGCCGTTCGTCCCCGTGATCCCCACCACCTTCGGGGCGTAGCCCGTTTCGGCCTTGAGGCGCGCGAGTTCGCGCGCGAAGCATTCGATCTCGCCGATCACCTCGATCCCGCAGGCGCGCGCCCGCGCAACGAGGGGCGCGGCCGCCCCGTAGTCGGGCGAGAGCCCCGGGGACATGACGACGAGCTCCGCCCCGTCAAGGAGACTTTCCGGGAGCCCGCCCGTACGCACGTCGACCCCGGGGAAGCGTTCCGCCGCGGTCTTCGCGCCCGCGGGCGCTTCGCGCGTGTCGGCCGCCCGCACGGACCAACCGCGGCGAACGAGGTATTCGATTGCGGCGAGTCCCGAGGCACCGAGACCGACGACGAGAGCCGTCCGGCGGGCGGACGGCGCGTTTTCCTGAGACTTCAACGGCGTTTCCATCGACATGATGCGTGTTCCTTCGAAACGAACGAACCCTGGGGTAGAGCGGGCGCGATCAGCGGATCTTGAGGGTCGAAAGACCGATCAACACCAAAATGAACGTGATGATCCAGAAGCGCGTCACCACCTGCGTTTCCTTCCAGCCCTTGAGCTCGAAGTGGTGATGAATCGGCGCCATGAGGAAGATGCGCTTGCCGTGCGAGAGTCGGAAGTAGACCGTCTGAATCATGACGGAGAGCGTTTCGACGACGAACACCCCGCCCATGACGGCGAGAACGAGTTCCTGACGAGCGATGACCGCCATCGTGCCGAGGCATCCGCCCAAAGCAAGCGCGCCCACGTCGCCCATGAAGACCTGAGCGGGATGCGCGTTGAACCAGAGGAAGGCCAAGCCCGCCCCCGCAAGCGCCGCCGCGATGACGACGAGTTCGCCCGCTCCCGGGATGTAGGGGAAGATCAGGTAGTTCGCGAAGTCGGGGCGCCCGACCACGTAGCAGAAGATCCCGAGGGCGGAACCGACGAGGACCGACGGGAGAATCGCCAGACCGTCCAGGCCGTCCGTGAGGTTCACGGCGTTCGACGAGCCCACGATCACGACGTACGTGAAGGCCATGAAGCCGATCATCCCGAATGGCAACGCGATGTCCTTGAAGAAGGGGATGAGGAGATGCAGGTTCGTGCTCACGTCGAGCGGGAAGCGCGCGTCGTACCAGGCGGAAAGCGTCTCGGCCAGCGTGCCGCCCGCCGGCACGCTCAGCGCGAAGACGAGGTAGAAGGCAGCCAGGAGCCCGATCACGGACTGCCAGGCAAACTTTTCACGCGCGCTCATGCCGCGCGGATTGTGGTGCACGACCTTGCGGTAGTCGTCGATCCAGCCGACGATCCCGTAGCCGAGCGTCACGAAGAGCACCACCCAGATGAAGCGGTTCGAGAGGTCGGCCCAGAGGAGCGTCGACACCGTGATCGCAACGAGCATGAGGGCGCCGCCCATCGTGGGCGTGCCGTCCTTGACGAGGTGGGTCTTGGGGCCGCAGTCGCGCACCGCCTGCCCGAAGTGCATGGCGCGCAGCCGTCGGATCATCCAGGGACCCGCCGCAAAGCCGATGAAAAGCGCCGTGAGCGCGGCCATGACCGCGCGCAGCGTGAGGTAGTTGAATACGCCGAACCCCGTGACGGAGCTCGACCAGTTGCGGAAAAGTTCAAGAAGCATGATGAAGGATGAGCATCGCGCCGCACGCGCGGCCGGCTCAGTTTTCGTTGGTGGGATTTCGGGGTGCGTCGTCTCGGCGCGCATGAAGTTCGAGGAGTCGGGCAACGACCCGATCGAACCCCATCGAATGACTCGCCTTCACGGTGAAAGCGGCCTTCGACGCGGGGAGTTCGGTGAGGTGCTCCAGAAGCTCCGCGACCGTCGCGAACCGGCGCGCACGCTCGCCGCAGGCTTCGGCCGCGTACTGCGAGAGTTCGCCGCACGTCCAGAGCGTGAGCCCCAGTTCCCGAGCATAAGCGCCCACTTCGGCGTGACAGGCGGGACCGTCTTTCCCGACCTCGCCCATGTCGCCCATGAGGAAGACCTTCGCGGGACTCGGATCTTCGACGAGAATCCGCATGGCGGCCTTCATGCTGTCGGGGTTGGCATTGTAGGCCTCGTCGTAGATCGTGATGTCGGAGCCGTCTTCGGTGCGAATCGCCGCACCGCGGCCGCGAAGAGCGCGAAAGTTCGTAAGCGCCTCGACGATCGCCGAATCGGGCAACCCGAGCGTGCGGGCGGCGAGAGCCGCACCCGCCGCATTGTGGCGGTTGTGTTCGCCCGCCATTCCGAAGGGAAAGACAAGGCACGCGGCGCCGCCCGGGGTGCGGTCCGAAAAACGGAGCACCGCGTCGCCCCGCTCGTCGAGCGTCATGCGGGCGTCGGCCTTGACGGCGGGGTCGGTCGCGAACGTGAGCGCACGCACGCCGCGGGCGCGCGCGATCGACGCCCAGACGTCGCACGAGGCGTCGTCCGAGGGGTAGACCGCGAAGCCCGAATCCGGGAGCGCCGCAACGGCCAGGCCGTTTTCCCACGCCGTTTCACGCACCCCGGCGAGAAACTCCTGATGTTCGCGCTGCGCGTTCGTAAGGAGCACCGTGTCGGGGCGGATCCAGTCCGCAAGGCGCGCGAGTTCTCCGGGGTGATTCATCCCGGCTTCGACGACCGCGTACTCGGTTCCGCGAGGGAAGCTCAGGAGCGTCTGCGGCACGCCGACGTGGTTGTTGAAATTCCCCGCGGTCGAGGCGGTTCGATCGCCGTGCGCGGCGCGCATGATCGCCGCAACCATCTGCGTGGTGGTGGTTTTGCCGTTGCTCCCCGCCACCGCGACGATGCGCGCGCCGAGTTCGCGCCGATACCGTGCGGCGATCGCCCCGTAGGCTTCGACCGTGTCGGCGACGACGAACTGCGCGATGTCCGCATCGACCGGACGCGCGACGAGGGCCGCGGTCGCACCGCGACGAGCGACGTCCGCGACGAAATCGTGTCCGTCGAAGCGCTCGCCCGGCAGGGCGACGAACAAGGTGCCCGGGCCTGCGCGGCGCGAATCCGAGAGGACCGCGTCGATCGCTCCCTCGGGAAGCGTTTCGGGCGCCTTGAGAAGCAGTCCTTCGACCGCCTCAAGCGCCTCTTTGATCCACAGGGCGTCGAGGCCGAGACGTTGTACGGAACTCATACCGATCTTCCTCATCCGATTAGTCGTGCGCGCGGTCGGCCTTCGCGAATTCGATCGTGCGGCGCTCGTTGAGCGCTTCGTTCACGACTTCGACGTCGCTGAAGTGGTGACGAACACCCGCCGTCTCCTGATAGTCTTCGTGCCCTTTGCCCGCAACGAGGACGACGTCCTCGGGAGCCGCTTCGAGCATCGCGCGATGAATGGCTTCGCGACGATCGATCGCGCACTCGGCCCCGGGCGCCCCCGCGAGCACGTCGCGGGCGATGGCTTCGGGGTCTTCCGAACGCGGGTTGTCGCTCGTGACGAGCACACGGTCGGCCAAACGCACGGCCGCCGCACCCATCATCGGGCGCTTGCCCGGGTCGCGGTCACCACCGCAACCGAAGACCGCCCAGAGGCGGCCGCCGCGGTGCCCGGCGATCGGGCGCAGGCTTTCGAGCGCCTTTTCCAAGGCGTCGGGCGTGTGGCTGTAGTCGACGACCGCCAGGGGCGTGCCCGCCCGCTCGATCATCTGCATGCGACCCGCAGGGGGCAGAAGACCCTCCAGGTGCGGCAGCACCGCTTCGAGGGGAATGCCCGCCGCGAGCACTGCGGCCGCGGCTTCAAGCAGGTTCGAGACGTTGAAGTCGCCCGCGATGCGCGCTTCGACGGGGTGCGTCGTACCGTCGAGCACCAGCGAAAAACGCATCCCCGAGGCGAACGGTCGCACGTCGCGCGCTTCGACGCGGTGGCGGGCCCCTTCGATCGTGCGTCCTTCGAGGCTCGTCGTCCAGAGATCGGCCCCCGAGGCGATCGCCGCCTTCGCCATGCGCACCCCTTCGGGGTCGTCGGCGTTCACTACCGCAACCTTGAGGCCCGGCCACGCGAAAAGACGTGCCTTTGCTTCGGCATACGCGTCCATCGTGCCGTGGTAGTCGAGGTGGTCGCGCGTGAGATTCGTAAAGACGGCAACGTCGACCTTCGTCCCCGAAAGGCGCCCCTGTACGAGGCCGATCGAGCTTGCCTCGACCGCGAAGGCTTCGGCCCCCGCGGCGACGAGGTCGGCGGCAACCCCCTGAAAGGACACCGCATCGGGCGTCGTGAGTCCGGGCACCTCAAAGCGCATGCCCCCCAAGCGGCAGCCGATCGTGCCGACGACGGCGCCCGGGCGTCCCGCGCGCGTCATCAATTCGGCAATCCAGTGCGTGGTCGTCGTCTTCCCGTTCGTACCCGTGACGGCAAAGCCCGTCATGCGGGCGGTCGGGTCGCCGTAAAAGGCCGCGGCGATTTCGCCCAAGCGCGCCGTGAGGTTTTCGGTCGCAAGCGACGCGATCGGGTGCCGTTCGGGCGCCGCGGGGAGGCTTCCCGAATTTTCCTCGGGACGCTCCTCCAGGAGAACGCCCGCCGCACCGCGGGCCATCGCCACGCGAATGTAGGTGCGCCCGTCGACGCGCGCCCCGGGGACGGCGACGAAAATGTCGCCGGGCTCCACCCGGCGGCTGTCGAGACGCAGGCGCGCCCCGTCGTGAGCGAGGCCCTTGAGCCACGCGAGAATTTCAGCGGTTGTTCGTTCCATATCGCTTCCTTTGTGTCGGATTCGGTCGTATCCGCGGGGGTCTTCACCGCTGCAGCTCGGAGAGGAACTTCCCCGACGCGAGCGTCGCGTCGTCGGGCGTCACCATGAGCGTGCGCAGGGTGCCTGCGGCCACCGCGTTGAATACGGGCGCCGCGGCGCGGCCGCCGAAATGGCTGCCGCGTTTGGGTTCGTCGATCATGACGGCCACGATGAAGCGGGGCTGCACCGCCGGAACGATCCCGACGAAGCTCGCCACGGTGTCGTTCGTGTAGCGGCCGTTTTTCACCTTGTTGGCGGTCCCGGTTTTGCCGGCCACCGAGTAGCCCGCCACTTTCACCTGGGACGCCGTACCACCGCGACGCACGGTGTTCATCATCATGGCGCGGATCGATCGGACGGTTTCGGGCTTATACACCTGCTCGCCCTGTACGGGACCCGCGTTCGGATCGCGCTTGAAGAGCGTCAGATCGATCACGTCGCCGTTGCGCGCAAGCGCCGTGTAGGCGCGCACGAGCTGCATGAGGGAGACCGTCACGCCGTGGCCGTAGGAAATCGTCGCCTGTTCGATCGGACGCCACGACTTCGCCGGGCGCAAGCGACCCGCGGTCGCGCCCGGGAACCCGATGTCGGGCGCGCGCCCGAAGCCGAGAGCCGAGTACATGTCCCAGAGCGTTTGCGGAGCGATTTCGAGCGCGATTTTCGCCGTGCCGATGTTGGACGACTTCGAAACGACTTCGGCTACGGTGAGCAACCCGTAGTCGTGCGTGTCGCCGATCGTGCGGTCGCCGATCGTGAGTTTCCCCGGAGCCGTCTGAATGGTGGTGAGGGGCTTCACGATCCCCATGTCGAGCGCTTTGGCGATCGCAAAGGGTTTCATGGTCGAGCCCGGCTCGAACTGGTCCGTGAGGACGCGGTTGCGCACGCGATCGAACTGCATCGTCGAGCGGTCGTTCGGGTCGTACGTGGGGGCATTGACGAGCGCGAGGATTTCCCCGGTCGTCACGTCCGCCACGACGACGGCGCCCGCCTTGGCTTCCGTCTCTTCCATGGCCTTGCCCAGCGCCTCGTAGGCGATGAACTGCACGCGCGAATCGATCGAGAGCGTGACGTCCTTGCCCGGCACCGCTTCCTTGGCCCACACGTCGTCGACGATGCGCCCGATGCGGTCGCGAATGACGCGGCGCGCGCCCTGGTAGCCCGAGAGTTGTTCGTCGCAGGCGAGTTCGATCCCTTCCTGCCCGCGGTCGTCGCGCCCCGTAAAGCCCACGAGGTGCGCCATCACCGGACCGTCCGGATACTCGCGGAGCACTTCGGGCGAAATGCCGATCCCGGGAATGCCGAGCTCGCGCACGGCTTCCGCCGTCGCGATGTCGCGCTGGCGCGAGAGGTAGACGAAGTTGCGCGAGGTGCTGTTCTCGATTCGGTACTTCACGTCGTCGTACGTCATCCCGAGCACGAACGCGAGCTTCGTCAGGTCTTCCTGCGTCGCCTTTTTGGCAAACGCGGGGTCCGCCCAGATGCTGCGCACGGGCTGGGACGATGCGAGCACCACGCCGTTGCGGTCGAGAATTTCGCCGCGCGTTCCCGCGATGGAGAGCGTGCGCGCGTAACGCGCTTCGCCCTGCCCCTGCAGAAAGTCGCTCGTCACGACCTGAAGCCAGAACGCTCGGACGGCCAGCAGAATGAAGGCCGTCACGATGATGAAGAACGTGAAGTACGTGCGCCAGCGCGGGATCGGTATGACGATCAGGGGGCTCGACGTGTGCGTGGGCTCCGCCTTGCGGGCCGCGCGGTCGCGTCGGATCCCGTCTTCGATCGCGCGCAAAAGAGCGGATGCCATGCGGCCGATGGGATTCCTCACGATTTGGCCCTCCTCTGACGCTTGGCGCGCTGCGCTTCGAGTTTCGCGCGGCGTTCGGCCTGCGCGGCCGCTTCGGCGGCGATGCGGGCCTTCGTTTCTTCGGAAAGAGCGACGGTACCGTCTTTGGCCCGAACGAGCGTCACGGTGTTGTCGCCCGTGGCGCCCTTGAGGCCGAGCTCGCGCGCGCCCGCGACGATGCTGCCGGGCAGCGACGCGCGCCGAACCTTCATCTGAAGTTCGGCCTGGTCGTCCTGAAGTTTGCGCGCCGTGTCGAGTTCGCGCTCGTGCGCGACGAACACCTGACGCGTACGGTAGTGCAGGTCGACGAGCGAGAGCGCGCTCACGAAAAGCGCGAACCCGAGCACCGCCACCCACACGAGTTCGATCGGCGAGGTGCGGTTCATCGTTACACCTCGATGTTCGTCCAGGGTTCGGCCGTGCGCGTGCCCGCACGCAAGATGGCGGAGCGCGCCCGCGGGTTCGCGGCGCACTCGGCTTCGCTCGGTCGGATGCGTTCGACGTCGACGAAAGCGGGCTTCGGAAGCTTGGAGACGGGAATCGGCAGACGCGGATCGAGGTCGCGCTCGGGATGCGCGGCGCGATCGAAGAAGCGCTTCACGATGCGGTCTTCGAGCGAATGGAAACTGATGACGGCCAGGCGCCCCGCGGGCGCGAGGAGGCGCCCCGCGGCGTTCAAAGCGGTGCGGAGTTCTTCGAGCTCGCGGTTCACCTCGATGCGAATCGCCTGGAAGGTGCGCGTCGCGGGGTGCTGGCCCATGTCCTTTTTGTTGCGCGGCACGACCGAGGCGACGAGATCCGCAAGGTCCCCCGTCGTCGCAAAGGGCTTTTCCGCGCGGCGCGCGACGATCGCGCGCGCAATGGGCCCGGCGAAGCGCTCTTCGCCGTAGAGGTCGATCACGCGTCGGATGGTTTTTTCATCGGTCGTATTGAGCCACTCCGCGGCCGTCACGCCCGTCGTCGTATCCATGCGCATGTCGAGCGGCCCCTCGAAGCGGAAGGAAAACCCGCGCGAAGCGTCGTCGATCTGCGGAGAGGAAACGCCGATGTCGAGAAAGACCCCGTCCACTTCGCCCGCGGCAACGCCCAAGCGCGCGAGCTCTTCGGCCATCGTCGAAAAAGGCGCGTGCACGATGCGGAAACGCGCATCGTCGATCTCGGCCGCGGCGCGCACGGCTTCCGGATCGCGGTCGAACGCGATCAACCGTCCTTCGGGAGCGAGCTTGGCGAGAATGCGGCGGCTGTGGCCGCCTCGGCCGAACGTGCCGTCGACGTACAGGCCGTCGGGACGGATGACGAGCGCCTCGGGCGACTCCTCGCCGAGAACGGAAAGATGAACGAAAGGCTCGGCCATGACGATAAGCTTTGCTTTGTGGGAAGTTTCGGGCGGGCAAGCTGGGAGCGTGCGAGAAACGGTGCGGCAAAGAGCCCCGAACGGGCGTCCCGCAATCCGAAGAGAGGCTTTCGGCCGGAAAACCATCGCCGAAAGCGGGCTTCGTCAGAAAACGAAGTCCGCCGCGTCCAGACCCGCCGCCAGGTCTTGAGCTTCGCGCTCAAGCAGCGCCGCGCGGTCCCAGAGTTCGAAGTGCGTCCCGACGCCCACAAGCGCCGCTTCGCGCGACAAACCCGCCAACGTTCTCAGCTCCGCCGGAATCAAAAGACGCCCCGCGGCGTCCCAATTCACTTCGACGGCACTCCCCAACACAAAGCGCACCAAAGCCCTCGCCGAGTACGGCAGGCGCCGGAGCGCCTCGCACTTTTCCTCCCAAACGGGCGTCGGATAAATCACCAGACAGCCGTCGGGGTGACGGGTGACGACCACGCCGCCGCCCGACTCGGCGCACAACGCCTCCCGATGCCGCGCGGGCACCGAAAGACGCCCTTTGGCGTCGAGCACGAGAAGCGAGGTTCCCTGATACACGTACTTTGCGTCCCGAAATCGTTGCGGTCCGATCCGCAAAAATCTGTTGCCCTCTTCGGGAAGGACGACCCGTCCGCAGATTCCTCCGCGACACGACATTTCGTACGATCCCACTTAGCCCCACATTTTCCCACAAACGGGCGAATCGGGAACGGCCCGAAGGGGGCGGGACAAGATTCGGACACACTTTTCGGACACACTTTTGCCGGGACCCGAAAATCGGGCATTCCCGGGGGCGTTTCTCGGACTGTTTCCCGGCCCTTGCGAAAACAAAGCGCATCGAACAAAGCCTGAACAATATTCGAAAAAAAACGGACGCAACGGTCAAAAAAAAGCACCCGACGTCCGCGGACGCCGGGTGCTTTCGGAGTTCGTTTGCAGCGGGACTCCCTCTGTAAGCCGGATTATGTTCGCGTCCCCGAAGGGACGCGCGGCGGTCATTCGTCTAGGACGGCGTTCGCACGCCGCCTCAAGCCATCTACCCGCAGCCGGACCGGGCCGGTCCGTCGGCTGCCTATTTGATGTTGCTCCCCGTAGAGATTGCCCGTTTCACCCGACCCGAAGTCGGCTCGTCTCTGTTGCTCTGATCCTCGCCTCGCGGCGGACAGGTGTTACCTGCTACGGCGCCCTGCGGAGTCCGGACTTTCCTCCCGCGGCATGAAGCCGCCGACGACAGCCCGAAGAACTCCCGCTGCAGGGCGTGCACTTTAGCCGTTTTTCCCGCGCCCATCAAGGGCGGGGCGCGACTTTTGCAATTTCGGTCCCTGCGTGCTCGCGCGCGTCGGGGCGGGTTATGGGAAAATGAGCGGTCCTTTTTCCCCTTTTGCGGGACGTGTATCTACGGCGTCCCTCGAACCTCACCATGACCCCCTTCAAGATTGTTCGGGCGGCCGCGGCCGTCGGTGCGGCGTTGGCGTCGCTTTCGGCCCAAGCGGGCTTTTTCTCCAATGCACTCGAGGCCGTTGCGGACACGACCCCGGCCGGCCTCGTGCGTCCCTCCTCGGAACGCCCGGGCGACTGGAAGAGCTTCTGGGCCGACTCGAAGGAAGGGGCCGACTTCATCATGAAGAACGGCAACGACCTCCTCGTCGCTCCGGTCTACACGAACCATCCCCGCTGGGCCTGGGAGCAGCGCGACGAAGAAAACGGCTGGCCCTTCGGCATGGGGCTCGCCCGCCAGGTGATCGACGAGCGCGGCAACGAACGCATGTTCTTCGTGACGGCCTTCGTCGACTCCAACTACCAGGTCGAACCGATGGTGGGTTACTCGTGGGTGGCGCGCTACCCGATCGGCAACACCGGTCTGCACTGGGGTGCGGGCTACCTCGCGGGCTTCACGATGCGCGCGGACTACATGTGGCTGCCCTGCCCGCTGCCCCTCCCCGTCGCCAAGATCGGCTCGGATACGGTGAGCTTTTACGGCACCTTCATCCCCTTTACGAACGTTTTCTTCTTCTACTCGAGCATCACGGTCGACAATGCGAAGCGCCGCGACGATCCGTTGCCCGCGACGAGCCCCTTCGCCAAGCACGCGAACCTCCTCTACGGCGGCTACGGCTGGAGCTACGCCGACAACGGCGAAGAGTATTCGCCCAACACGATCAAGAACGATGCCGTCTGGAACGTCGGTCTGCGTCGCTACTCGGGCCGCCACTGGCAGACCGACCTCAAGTACCGGAAGAACTCCTACGACTTCAAGACGGTTTCGGGTCGCACCCGCTCGATGGATCTGGAAACCTACAGCCTCACCGTCGCCTACAACCTCGACGTGACGAAGACCTTCCGACTCTTCGCGGGTGCGGGCGTGGGCTACTCGCGCCTCGAAGCGCCGAATATTTCCGACACGAGCATTCACCCGACGACGACCCTCGGCTTTACCTGGGCGTTCACGGACCGCATCTACCTGACGGGCAGCATGGATACGAACATTTCGCGCTTCGGGGACGGCCTCGACGCCGAACGCGACGTGCGTCCGACGCTGCGCCCGATGCCGACCGACTTCACGCTCGGTCTCGGCATCGCGTTCTAAGAACGCACCGCGACGCACCCCGAGCGGCGCGCTCTTCCCCGGCGGGAAGGCGCGCCGTTTTTCTTCTTCGGGAGACCTTCGACCTTCGGGCATACTCTTAACGCTCGATTCAGAGCGGGCCGCTACAATGCGGGCACTTTCCCGCGCCCGCCGTGCTCGTCGCCCGATTCGCACCGAGCCGCGTCGGACCGACCCCTATTTTTCTCATGCTTTGGGAGCACAACGATGGATCACAATCAGGAACTCTTCGACCGCGCGCAGAAGGTCATCCCCGGCGGCGTCAACTCGCCCGTGCGAGCCTTCCGTTCCGTGGGCGGCGCCCCGCGCTTCATTGAACGCGCCAAGGGCCCCTACATGTGGGACGCCGAAGGCAAGTCCTACATCGACTACGTCTGCTCCTGGGGTCCGATGATCCTCGGCCACAACAACGACGACGTCGTCGCCGCCGTCAAGGAAGCCGTCGAACGCGGCATCTCCTTCGGTGCGGCCACGGAAGCCGAAATCGTCATCGCCGAAGAAATCCGCAAGCTCGTGCCCGCCATGGAAGAAGTTCGCCTCGTGAGCTCCGGCACCGAAGCGGGCATGTCCGCCATTCGTCTCGCCCGCGGCTACACGGGTCGCGACAAGATCGTGAAGTTCGAAGGGTGCTACCACGGCCACTCCGACTCCCTCCTCGTGAAGGCGGGTTCGGGCCTTCTCACCTTCGGCAATCCCTCCTCCTCGGGCGTTCCCGCTTCCGTCACGGAACACACGCTCGTGCTCGAATACAACAACCCGCAGCAGCTCGAAGAAGCCTTCGCGCGTTACGGCGACGAAATCGCCTGCGTGATCGTCGAAGCCGTGGCGGGCAACATGAATCTCGTGCGCGCCACGCCCGAATTCATCCGCACGATGCGCGAACTCTGCACGAAGCACGGGGCGCTTCTCATCGTCGACGAAGTGATGACGGGCTTCCGCGTTGCCCTGGGCGGCGCTCAGTCGCTCTACGGCGTCACCCCCGACATCACGATGCTCGGCAAGGTGATCGGCGGCGGCATGCCCGTGGCGGCCTTCGGCGCTCGCGCCGACATCATGCAGAAGGTCGCCCCGTGCGGCCCCGTCTATCAGGCGGGCACGCTCTCGGGCAACCCCGTCGCCGTCGCCTGCGGCATGGCCACGCTCAAGCAGATCCAGCGTCCGGGCTTCTACGACGAACTCTCCGCTCAGACGAGCAAGCTCACGGCCGGCCTCACCGAAGCCGCGCGCGAAGCGGGCGTTCCCTTCTGCGCCGACAGCGTGGGCGGCATGTTCGGGATCTACTTCCTCGACGAAAAGCCCCGCGGCTTTGCCGACGTCATGAAGGCCGACCAGGCCCGCTTCGGTCGTTGGTTCCATGAAATGCTCGAACTCGGCTGCTACTTCGCTCCCTCGACCTTCGAGGCGGGCTTCGTCTCGATCACGCACACCGATGACGTGATCGCAAAGACCGTCGAGGCCGCGCGCGAAGCGTTCGCCAAGGTGGCCTAATCGCCCCGACAGGCGCGCGGCAACCGACCGGTTCGCGCGCCTTTTTCGTGCCCGTCGGCAACGTTTCGTTTCCACGCGGCAGGAGCGCGGACTCTTGCGACGCGCAAGCGTCTTGCTCTACGCTTGACGGACACGAACGAATCCCGATCTCCCTGTAAGCCTGGTAAACCCTTCCGTCATGTCCATTTCCACGAGCACCAAGCGCCTTGTTGCCGCCGCCCTTTGCTGTGCGGCGAGCTCCGCCCTTTGGGCCGCAAACGACTCGGGCTGGCTTTCGGCCATCGATCTCGGCAAAGCCCCCCAGCAACAGTCGGCCGCTCCCCAAGTGAGCGCGAAGCTCATCGCCGAAAACAAAGCCCTGACGCCTCAGGCCCTCAACCGACTGGCGGTGGTGCTCGAGCACCGCGACGGCTGGCACACCTACTGGCGGATGCCGGGCGACGCGGGCCTCCCGTCGCAGTTCCAATTCACGACGCCTTCGGGCTTCAAAGCTTCGGCGCCGCAATTCCCCCTGCCCGAACGGATCGTCACGGGTTCGCTCATGAGTTTCGGCTACGGAGCCGAAGCACTCTTTCCGTTCACGCTCGACATTCCGCGCCAGAACCGGTTCGGCAACAAGGTGACCGTTTCGGTCAAGATCGAATTCCTCGCCTGCAAGGACCTCTGCGTCCCAGGCGAAGCGACCGCCCAAATTACGCTGCCGCTTGCCGTCGCGGCGCAGCCGAGCGACGACGCGCCGCGCGTCGCTCAAGCGCTCACGCTCGTACCCGAAGTGGTGAAGAACGTCGCTTCGGCCGAAATCGAAGGCACGAACCTTCGCATCGACGTCCCCGCAACGGCGGGGGTCGTGAAGTCGAAGCTCGACTTCTATCCGCTCGAAGGCGACGCTTTCAAACTCAACGTCCTTCCGCAGTACGTCGCGGAAGAAAACGGCGCCTCGTCCCTCTACCTCACGGCAAGCGACGCCTTCGCGCAGTCGCCTCGCGAAACCCTGACGGGCATTCTCGTTGCGGACGGCGGGCCCGCCGAAGGCGGCTGGGCTGTCGAAACGACGGTGCCCCTCGAAGCCGGGACCGTGACGCCGCCCGAACGCGCGGCCGAGCCCGTCGTCGTCGAACTCCCGTCCGCAGACGCGGGGTCGATCACGACCTGGACGGCGATCGCCTTCGCGTTCCTCGGCGGCCTCATTCTGAACCTCATGCCCTGCGTCTTCCCGGTCCTCTCCCTGAAGCTTTTGCAGCTTCTGGAGGGTGCCAAGAAGGGCGAGGGTCTGCTCGGGCATGGCCTCGCCTTTACGGGCGGGGTGCTCCTGACGATGGGCGCGCTCTCGGGCGTTTTGATGGCGCTTCGCGGTGCGGGCATGGCGCTCGGCTGGGGGTTCCAGCTTCAGTCGCCCGTCGTCGTCGCACTCTTGATCCTTCTTTTCGGCGCCATCACGCTCAACCTCCTCGGGCTCTTCGAATTCACGCTCGGCTCGGGCGTTGCGGACGCGAAGGTCGTGCGCGGCGCGCCGAAGTCGGGGGCCGCAAACTCCTTCCTGACGGGGGTGCTCGCCGTCATCGTGGCGAGCCCCTGCACGGCGCCCTTCATGGGGGCGGCGCTCGGGTACGCCCTCACGCAACCCGCGATCGAAGCGGTCGGCATCTTCCTTGCGCTCGGCGCGGGGATGGCGCTCCCGTGGCTCTTGCTTTGCGTCTTCCCCTCCTGGGCGAAGCTTCTTCCGAAGCCCGGCCCCTGGATGGAAACCTTCCGACGCGTGATGGCCGTTCCGATGGCGCTTGCGCTCGTCTGGCTCGGCTGGGTTCTCTCGAAGCAGATCGACTACCGCGGCATGCTCGTTCTTGCCTGCGGTCTCGGCGCGGCCGCGGTCTTTTTCTGGCTCCTCGGGCGCGAACAGTGGGGGCGCGGTCGCAACCGTCCGCTCATGGCCGCCATGGGCGCGATCGCTCTGATTGCGGTCGGCGTCTGCGGCAACGACGCGTTTGTGAAGCAAAGCGAAACGATCGACGTCGAAGCCGGCTGGTCTGCCTGGAGCGACGAAGCCGTCCGCGCGGGTTTGGCCTCGGGTCGCCCCGTCTTCGTCGACTTCACCGCCGCCTGGTGCGTGACCTGTCAGGCGAACAAAGCGGCGGCGCTCCACCGCGACGAGGTCGCCCGCAAGATGGACGAACTCAACGTCGTGAAGCTCACCGCCGACTGGACGAACCGCAACGAAGAGATTTCGCGCGTGCTCGGCGAATTCGGCCGCAGCGGCGTGCCGCTCTATCTCCTCTACAGCCCCTCGGGGAAGGTGACGGTTCTGCCCGAACTGCTCACGCCCTCGATCGTGATCGACGCGCTCGAAGAGAACGCCCGCTGATCGATTCCCACCCGATGGGATCGAAGGGATGAAAGGGCGACCGCCGTGAAGGCGGTCGCCCTTTTTGCTGTGCGTTTTGGCTGTGCGTCTTCCGGACTGCCCCGGGCAGCCGCTTTCACAGCCCTCATACCCCTACGCGAAAATAATCGAAACCCCCGCCAAACGCGATGTTTGCGGGGGTTTCGGCAATTTCTGCCGTCAAACGCGCGAAGGGCTCGCAGAGCCCTTCGGCAGCGCTCAGGGCTTTGCAACCGCCTTATCGCTCGACTTCGCGTTCGACTTCGAGCTCGAACGGGCTTCGGGCGCGTCGCCCGGGCGCTTGTACGCCCAGTCGATCACGTTGTCGAGGAACGCGATCCCGCCCGGCATGTTCGCTTTCCCGTGCACGCTCGCGTAGAGCGCGTAGCGCGTCCCGTCTTTGGCGTGGATGTAGCCCCCGATACTGCGCACGTCGGCGAGGAACCCCGTCTTGATGCGCCCTTCGGCCACGGCGACGTTGCGCTTTCGCATCGTGCCGTCCTTGCCCGTCACGGGCATCGAAGCCGCGTATTCGGGCATGTAGGGGCCGTGCCAGCCGACGGCGAGGAGTTCGGCCATCGCGCGCCCCGTGACGCGCGTCTCGCGCGAGAGGCCCGAGCCGTTGTCGATGTGAATCGTCTTGGGGTCGATCCCGCGCGACGCGAGCCAGTCGGCGAGCGCCCCGCGGGCGTCCTCGTAAGTGATGCCGCGCTCGAAGCGGGGCTTTTCGACCTTGGCGCCCGACGCGGCGGCTTTCTTCGCACGAGCGGTCGCCTCGTCCTTCACGCGCTTTTCGCCGAGCGAGAGGAAGATGTGGCGTGCCATGACGTTGTTCGACCACTTGTTCGTGAGCACGGCCACTTCCGCGAGGCTCGGCGACATGCGCACGAAACTGCGATCGGCCTTCTCGGGGATCCGCCCCGCCTTGACGTGCCCCGTCCACGTGCGGCCGTCCTTCACCCAGAGCGCGCAGAAGACGCGCTCGAAGTATTCGTCCGCTTCGAACGCGATCACGTTGAAGGTTTTCGCGCCGCACGAGCGGGCGAGCCCCCCGTCGAGGAAAACGCGCTTCGTGCCGTCGGCGTTTTTGCGCACGCGGAAACCCAACTTCGTCTTCCAGTCGCCGCAGGCGCCCGACGTGAGCTTCACGGTCGACGGAATCGTCACGCCCGCGAGCGGCGGCATGACGACGACCCGCGCCACGCCCTTTTCCCGATCGGGAACGAGGTCGAGACTGAGGTTGCGGTAGTTGAGGAGCGCCGCATCGGGCGGCAGGTTGTAGGGGCGCGAGCGGCGTCCGTCGAAAGCGCCCGGATCGAGGCGGGGAATGTTGAAGTACGAGCGGTCGACGACGATGTCGCCCTTGAAGTGCTTCACGCCCATCTGCGCGAGTCGGTCGACTTGCAGCATGAAGTCTTCGATCACGAGCGTCGGATCGCCCCCGCCGCGCACGTAGAGGTTCCCGTTCAGAACCCCCGACGCGTCGGGTCGGGCGTCGGTGTAAAAGCCCGTGTACCAGTGGTGCGTGGCGCCGAGCACTTCAAAGCCCGCAAGCGTCGTCACGAGTTTGGCGGTCGAAGCGGGCGCGACGGACCGGTCCGCGTTGTGCGCGAACGCAAGGGGCGTCTTCTTCAAACGCCCCTTGGCATCGAGCCCCGTGTCGTCGAGCTTCACGAGCGCCACGACCACGTCGTCGGGATTCACCTTCCAGCGGCGGGCCGCCTTCGCGAGCTGCTCGGGCAGGGCCGAGCGCGCGGCGCTTCGCGCTTCGCTCGGCTGCGCTTTCGCGGCGTCGGCTCGGACCGCGCCCGAAAAACCGAGCACCGCGGCACAGACACCGACGCAAAGCCCTTTCACAATCCCCGACGTCACCCGACGCGGGCTCGTCGCGCAATCCCGGAAACGATCGATCACGCCGTTCACCTCATCCGTTGTCTCTGTAAAAAAACGTGACGGCCCGCCTTGAATTTTTCGGGACCGTCCCCATATAGGTCACAAATGGTAAGGGAAATGCGCCCGTGTGCAGTGCGCCCCTACCCCTCTTTGTTACAAAGTAGCCCTCCGAACGCCTGCGGCGTATGGAATTCGGGCTTTTTTGGAGAATTCTCAAATGCAGATCCGTCCCTTGCACGACCGCGTCATCATCAAGCGCCTCGAAGCGGAAACGACCACGTCGTTCGGCATCGTCATTCCCGACTCCGCCGGCGAAAAGCCCGACCAGGGCGAAGTGATCGCCGTCGGTCCCGGCAAGCGCGACGAAGCCGGCCGCGTCATCGCCCTCGACGTCAAGGTGGGCGATCGCGTCCTCTTCGGCAAGTACTCCGGCCAGACCGTCAAGGTCGACGGTCAGGAACTTCTCGTCATGCGCGAAGAAGACATCATGGGCGTGCTCGAATAAGTCGAGACCGCTCCACACAGCTCCGGAATTCAACATCAAGATTTAAGGAAAGAAAATGGCTGCCAAGCAGGTTCTTTTTGGTGACGACGCCCGCTCGAAGATGGTTCGCGGTATCAACGTTCTCGCTGATGCCGTCAAGGTGACGCTCGGCCCGAAGGGTCGCAACGTGGTGCTCGAACGCGCCTTCGGCGGTCCGACGGTGACGAAGGACGGCGTGTCCGTCGCCAAGGAAATCGAACTCAAGGACAAGTTCGAAAACATGGGCGCCTCCATGGTGCGCGAAGTCGCCTCGAAGACGAGCGACAACGCCGGTGACGGTACGACCACCGCCACGGTGCTCGCCCAGGCCATCGTCGACGAAGGCATGAAGTTCGTCGCCGCCGGCATGAACCCGATGGACCTCAAGCGCGGCATCGACAAGGCCGTCGCCGCCGCCATCGAAGAACTCAAGGGTCTCTCCAAGCCCACCACCACGAACAAGGAAATCGCCCAGGTCGGCGCCATTTCGGCCAACTCCGACGCCGAAATCGGTGAAATCATCTCCGAAGCGATGGACAAGGTCGGCAAGGAAGGCGTCATCACGGTCGAAGACGGCAAGAGCCTCAAGAACGAACTCGAAGTCGTCGAAGGCATGCAGTTCGACCGTGGCTACCTCTCGCCCTACTTCATCAACCAGCCCGAAAAGCAGGCTGCCGTCTACGAAAATCCGTTCGTTCTTCTGCACGACAAGAAGATCAGCAACATCCGCGAACTCCTGCCGATCCTCGAACAGGTCGCCAAGGCCGGTCGTCCGCTCGTCATCATCGCCGAAGACATCGACGGCGAAGCGCTCGCCACGCTCGTCGTGAACTCGATCCGCGGCATCCTCAAGGTCGTCGCCGTCAAGGCTCCGGGCTTCGGCGATCGCCGTACGGCCATGCTCGAAGACATCGCCATCCTCACGGGCGGCACGGTCATCACGAGCACCGTCGGCCTCTCGCTCGACAAGGCCACGCTCGAACAGCTCGGCTCCGCGAAGAAGATCGAAATCACGAAGGAAAACACGACGATCATCGACGGCGCCGGCAATGCCGAAGCCATCGAAAACCGCGTGAAGAACATCCGCACCCAGATCGAAGCCGCCACGAGCGACTACGACCGCGAAAAGCTCCAGGAACGCGTTGCCAAGCTCGCCGGCGGCGTGGCCCTGATCAAGGTCGGTGCCGCGACGGAAGTCGAAATGAAGGAAAAGAAGGCCCGTGTCGAAGACGCGCTGCACGCCACCCGTGCCGCCGTTGAAGAAGGCATCGTCCCGGGCGGCGGCGTCGCGCTCATCCGCGCCAAGCTCGCCATCAAGGACCTCAAGGGCGACAACGACGAACAGAACGCCGGCATCCGCATCGTTCTGCGCGCCATGGAAGAACCCCTGCGCCAGATCGTCGCCAACGCCGGCGACGAACCGAGCGTCGTCGTGAACAACGTCGCTCAGGGCCAGGGCAACTACGGCTACAACGCTCAGACGGGCGTCTACGGCGACATGGTTGAAATGGGCGTCCTCGACCCGACGAAGGTCACCCGTACGGCCCTTCAGAACGCCGCCTCCGTCGCGTCGCTCATCCTGACGACCGACTGCATGGTTGCCGACTTCCCGGTGGAAGACAAGCCCATGCCCGCCGGCATGGGCGGTATGGGCGGCATGGACGGCATGATGTAATTTCAGCCGTTCGAGCTTGATCGAGACTCCCGGCATTCATGCCGGGATCCCGAGCCCGATACCGAGAAAGGGGCGCTTGCCGCAAGGCAAGCGCCCCTTTCGTCATACTGTGCGTCATCGACGACGCGCCGGGCTTTCGGCCCCCGGGGCTCAGAGCTTCAGCCCCAGCGCCTCGGCAAAGTCCTGGGTCTTCTCTTCGGGCAACGGCACGTAGCGCCCGTCGGGCATGCGCGCCACGCCGAACGGCACGTCGCGACCGCCCGCGCGGCGGTAGATTTTCGAATTCGTCCAGACGGCGTCGATCGCATCGTCGGGCAACTGCATCTTGCGCACGTCGAGCCCTCGGAAGTCCGCGTCGCGGAAATGCGTTTCGTGCTCGACGAGCGTCGCTTCGGGGTCCTTCGCGCTCAGAATCGCCGCGCCCTGCGGGGCGCTCCAGCGCGAAAGCACCGCCACGGGGTGCCAGACAAAGCGCACGCGGTCGCGAAACGGCGCGTACTGGTTCATCTGCCACAAGCACCACGGGCACTGCGTATCGAAGACCATGCGAACGACGATGAGGTCGTCGGCGTCTTCCGGCCCCTTCAGGGTGACGCCGCGACCGTTCTTTTCAAGTTCGCAAAAGAGCTCTTCCGCATTCAAGTCCGTCGGAACGGCGGGTTTGGCGGGCCAGGACGACGTGTACGCCGACGCGGGAGCGACAAAGCCGCCTGCGGCAAGCAGTGCGGCACCGAAAAGCGCCTCGCGGCGCGAAAAACGAGTCATGCAATTCTCTCCTTGGGTGTACCGCGTCCTCACGGGCGAAGGCGGCTTGTGTCAACCATCATGACACAACGGCGACGCGCGCGATACCCGAGCGGACCCGAGGAGCGTCGTCAAGCGCCCTCAAACGCCGTACACACGCACACGGTCGGGCGCCGACTTCGGCACACGGCATTTGTTAAGATAGCGGCCGTTCGAAAAAACGGCGCTGCGAGCACCCGCCTCTTTCGGCGCGGATCGACGCCATCACCCCTAGACGAGACTGCAATGAAATTCACCGAAATGCTTGAAGCCCGCTGGAATGCGGCCGACACGCTCCTTTGCGTCGGACTCGACCCCAATCCCGCGCGCTTCCCGAAGGCCCTGGCCTCGAAGCCCGATGCGATCTACGAATTCTGCCGCGGCATCGTCGACGCGACCGCCGATCTCGTGTGCGCGTTCAAGCCCCAGATCGCCTACTTCGCCTCCTGCGGCGCCGAGAAGGAACTCGAAGCCGTCATCGGCTACATCCACGAGTACTACCCGGCCGTCCCGGTGATCCTCGACGCGAAGCGCGGCGACATCGGGTCGACCGCCGAACACTACGCGCGCGAAGCCTTCGAGCGCTATCGCGCCGACTGCGTGACGCTTTCGCCCTTCATGGGCTTCGATACGATCAAGCCCTACCTCGCCTACGAAGACAAGGGCGCCTTCATCCTCTGCCGCACCTCGAACAAGGGGGGCGACGACATCCAGATGCTCACCGTCGAGGGCGAACGCATCTACGAACGCATCGCGCGTCTTGCCGCCACCGAATGGAACACCTCGGGCGAACTCGGTCTCGTGGTGGGCGCCACCTACCCGGACGAACTCGCCAACGTGCGCCGCATCGCGCCCGAACTCCCGCTCCTCGTGCCGGGGATCGGCGCTCAGGGCGGCGACGTCGACGCCTGCGTCAAGGCGGGCGTGACCGCCTCGAAGGGCGGCATGGTGATCAACTCGGGCCGCGCCATCATCTACGCGAGCGCCGAAGACGACTGGAAGGATGCGGCCCGCGCCGCCGCGGTCGCGACGCGCGACGCGATCAACGCCGCCCGTCGCTGATCGCCTCCGGCTGTTGCCGAAGTTGCCGACGTTGCGGGGCCGCGCCCCGCAACGCTCACGAAAAGTCCCGCGCGTCGCAGCGACCCGCGGGACTTTCTTTTGCCGGATTTTTGTCGGACTCTTCCCGCCCGAGAGGGCTACGCGAGCCCTCCGGAGCGAAAGCGGCGGAGGGCCTCAGAACGCTTCGAGAAGCTGGCCGTTTGCCGTGATGCGGTCCGCGAAGATTTCGAAGTGCGAAACGAGGTTCCCGTCCACGAGCTTCACGGTTCCTTGAGCGAGGGGCGCCGCCACGGCATCGGGCTGAACGAACGACTCGGGAATCGACATCTGGAAGGCGCCGAGGCGCGGCGCCGCCCCCGGCGTCGTCGCATCGGGGCTTTCGTAGGCGAGGCGCCCCGTAAAGGACGCCGTCGCGTCGCCGCGCGTCAACGCGCACTCGTCGAGCTCCCAAGCGAGTCCCCCCGTCACGAAGGCGTTTTGCACGGCGCCGAGCGCGGTGAGGAGCTGCGCCTCGGTGAGCCCCCCGAGGAAGACCCCCGCGCCGATCGAGGCAAATTCGTTGATCATGCCGGTCGTGAGCCCCGTGAGACGCGCGCGCACGGAGAAGCGGTCGTTCGCAACGCCGTTCACGACGGGCTTTTCCATGGAAAGGGTCACGTTTTCCGCATAGGTCGCTTCGGATTCGACCGTATCGAGTACGCCCCCGCCGGTTTTGCCCCCGGCTGCGGCGGCTTTGTCCTTCATGCGCTCCAATCGATAAGCGAGCGTCGTCTTCCCCGCGGAAAAGTCGTCCGTCACGGTCGCGCGCTCGATCGTGAGCGTCATGTCGGCCTCGTCGTCCGAGATCCCCCGGTAGTCGAGCCGCACGGGACCGATTTCAGTCCACACCTTGGGCTCCTTCGCCCCCTCCACCGGAATCGTATCTTCGACGCGCACGCCCTCAAGCGTGTACGCGATCGTCGGCAACTCGCCTTCGTCGGCGGGCGTGAACGAAATCGTTTGTTCTCCTATGGACCAGGTCGTGCCGAGCGACTCGTCGTGCAGGGCAAAAGCCGACCCGCGCCACGTCACGGGACGCATCGCACCGAAGGGCCCCCAGGAAAGGACGAGTTCGTCTTCGAACCCCCGAACGCCCGCCTGCTCCGGAAGCGTCCCGAGCCCTTCCGTCTGATCGAGCGACAAGCGGCTCTCAACGCCCCAACCGAAGCGCGTGCTCCCTGTCCAGTAGAGCGATTCGCCCGCTTCGGTGAGTCCCACTCGGAAGACGCGTCCGAGGAACGTGCGCTCCGATTCGACGTACGAGACCTCGAACCCTTCGGCTTTCGCGCGTTCGATCAGTCGGGCGACCTCCGCATCGTACGTGCGGCCTTCGTAATAGACGAGACCGATCCCCGCAGCGGCGGCCAGAAGAACGGCCGCTCCCGCTGCCGTCGTAGGTTGAAGTCGTCCCATAGCGGTTCCTCCCTCGTTGTTTTGTTGCGTGCGACGCGGTTACGTCGCATCGGTGGTGTCGGTCGATTTTTTCGCGGCCGCCGAACGGTCCGCACGGCTCACGAGCACCTTGTCGATGCGGCGCCCGTCCATGTCGACGATTTCAAAGCGCCACCCCTGCCATTCGGCGAGGTCCCCCTCGCGGGGAAGGCGCCCCAAGAGCAGCATCAGCATGCCCGCAAGCGTGTTGTAGCGCCCCATGGCCTCGTCGGGCACGCTCTTCAAGTCGAGCACGTCCTTCAATTCCGGCACCGGAATCAGCCCGTCGAGAAGCCACGTACCGTCGTCGCGGCGCGACGCCCAGGCGTCCCCTGGCTGTTCGGGCTTGAATTCGCCCGCAATGGCCTCCAGAACGTCGCGCGGCGTCACAAGTCCCTGCACCTCGCCGTACTCGTCGACGACGAGCGCCGCGGGCGTATCCGTGCGGCGGAAGTGTTCGAGCAGTTCCATCCCCGTGATCGACTCGGGCACGTAGGAGACCTCCATCAGATTCTTGCCGAAATCGGCCCGGCCGTCGACCATCATTTGTTTCAAGAGCGTACGCGTCGAGCAGAAGCCCTTCACGTTGTCGAGGCTTCCCACGCACACCGGAAGGCGCGAGCGGTTCGAGCGGCGCACCTTTTCCATGTTCGCTTCGATCGGATCCTCCAGGTCGATCCATTCGATGTCGGCGCGCGGCGTCATGAGGGAGCCCACCTGACGGTCGTCGAGTCGGAAGACGTTGCGCACCATGTCGCGCTCCGCCCGCTCGATGATCCCCGTTTCCTCCCCTTCGTCGATCATGGCGTGGATTTCCTCCTCGGTGACGCCCGCATCGGGGTTCTCGCGGATACCGAGGCGCCTGAGGATCGTTTCGGTCGACAAGCTCAAAAGTTTCACGAAGGGCGCCGCCACGAGCGAGAGCGCGTGAATCGGACCGGCCGCGCGGCACGCGAGCCGCTCGGGGTAAAACTGGCCGATGCGCTTCGGGACGAGTTCCCCGAGCACGATCGAAAAGTACGTGACGAGCACGACGACGAGCACGATCCCGACCCCCGAGGCCGTCTCCCGGCTCATGCCGAGGTCCGTCAGAAAGTCGGCCACGGGGCGCGCCAGGGCCGATTCGCCCACGATGCCCGAAAGAATCCCGATCGAGGTGATGCCCACCTGAATGGTGGAAAGCGCCCGCGTCGGCTCGGCGTTCAGTTCCCGCGCCCGCGCGGCGCCCGGCACCTGCTCGTTTTCCATGTGTTGGAGCCGGGCCCTTCGGCTCGTGACGAGCGCAATTTCACTCAGGGCGAAGAGACCGTTCAGGCCGATCAGGGCAAGCAGAAGAAAAACGTCGAACCAGCTGGACATAAAGGACGATGCGCCCCTTGAAGAGAGCGCCGAGAATTCGAAAAAAGCCGTCGGCCGCGTGCCGACGACTTTTCGATTTTAGTATTCGCAGGGCATCAGCCGAGGGTTCGTGCCGCCCATATAGGCCATCAGACCCTGAAGCGCTACGATACCCGCCGCCTGACGCACCGTTTCGCGCGAGCCCGGCACGTGAATCGTGCGCGCCACGGTGACGATGTCCCCGTCGGGCGTAAGTTCCCCCCAACCGATGCACACCGTGCCGACGGGCTTCTCGGGCGTGCCCCCCGACGGCCCCGCCACCCCCGTGAGCGCCACCGCGAGGGTGGCGCGCGAGCGTGCGAGGGCGCCTCGCGCCATGGCCTTCGCGACGGCTTCGGACACGACGCCTTCGCGCTCGATCACCTCCGGATCCACGTCGAGCAATTCCGTCTTCGACGGCGTCGCGTATGTCACGAACCCCCGGTCGAACCAGGCCGAAGAGCCCGCGACCGACGTGATCGCCGCCGAGACGAGGCCTCCCGTCAGACTTTCCGCCGTGACGATCACGTGACGGTGTTCCGCGGCAATCGATCCCAAGAGCGATGCGGCGAGTTCGAGCTGTTGCATGAGCGGTGCGGGCATGACGACCTCCTCAATCGATGAGTCACACGTAACTTGTTGTTATCTACGAAATATCTCGGCTTATCCGGCCGTGCGGTTCGCGCAACCTCAGGGCCAGAGGCCCGCGAGTTCCGCGACGATGCGAATCGCACCCCAGGCGTAAAGCGCCGCGAAAAGGTCGTCGATCATGACGCCCCAACCGTTTTTGAGCTTTTCGTCGAGGACCGACACGGGCCAGAGTTTGACGATATCGAAGACCCGGAAGGCCGCGAAGGCGGCCACCCACCACGCAAGGCCCGCCGGCAGAAACGCCGCCACAAGCCACACGGCCACCACCTCGTCGATCACGACGCCGCCGTGATCCTCGACGCCCAGGTGCTCGGCCGTCACGTCAGCGGCCCAAGCGCCCGCTACGGTGAGAATCGCCGCGAACACCACCCAGCCGAGGGTCGACACCCACGGGGAGAGAAGCGCGAACACGAGAATGCCCGCGAGCGTTCCCCAGGTGCCCGGAGCCGGCCGCATCGCGCCCGCTCCGAAAAAGGTCGCGAGGACGTGCGCCAGGTGCGACCAGGCAAAACGCCACGTGAGGCGCACGCGTTGTGCGGGATTCTCGGAACTGTATTTTTTAAGCATGTCACTCCTTCGGTGGAAAAGGGGCTTGCAGGGGGCCGAATCACTTTTCGGCGAAATGATCGAACCCCGCTTTCGGGAGTTCGACGGGGAGACCCCCGGCGGTACGCACGACGACGCGCCCTTCGGCCCGCGGCGTCACGCGCCCGATGCGGGTGACGGGCGTACCCGTCAAGACGCCCGCCTCAAGCACGGCGTCGCGCTTTTCGGGCGACGCCGTAAAGACGAGCTCGTAGTCGTCCCCGCCCGTCAGGGCCGCTTCGTGCTGCCGCGCGATCGTCATCGAGCGCAGCGCCGTCGAAACGGGCACCGCTTCCCAGTCGATTTCGGCCGAGACGCCCGAACGCTCGAGAATGTGCCCGAGGTCCGCAAGGAGCCCGTCCGACACGTCGGCCGCCGCACTCGCACGACGCAAAAGCGCTTCGCCGAGCGCGTTCCTCGGGGTCGGGCGATCCATGCGCGCCAAAACCGCATCGACCGCATCGGGCATCAGATCCCATTCGCCCCAACGGTATTTGAGCGCCGCGTAGGCGTCCCCCACCGTGCCCGAAACCCAAACGTCGTCGCCCGGGGTCGCGCCCGCGCGCGTGAGACCGAGCCCCGCGGGGAGTTCCCCCATGGCCGTGATGCTGATCGTCACGGGGGCGCGCGTCCCCTTCACTTCGGCCGTGCGCGTCGTGTCGCCCCCGAGAAGGGCGCACCCCGACTGCTCTGCAAGCCGCATGAGGCCGCGCGAGAAATCGGCCAGCCACCCGTCATCGCGACGCGGCAGCCCGATCGAAAGGAAAAAGGCACGCGGCACGGCGCCCGCGGCCGCAAGGTCCGAGAGGTTCACGGCGAGCGCCTTGTAGCCCACGTCCTCCGGATCCGCGTCGGGCAGAAAGTGCGTGCCCAACGCCATCATGTCGCACGTCACCGCGAGGCGTCCCGCCCCGGTGTCGATGATCGCGCAGTCGTCGCCCACGCCGCGACTGCGCCAAGCTCCGAAGGCTTCGTGCGTGAAATAACGCTCGATGATTTGGAATTCGCCGCCCTGAGGCATGGTTTTCTCCTTGTTCGAATCGTGCGGGGGACCGTGCGTCCCCGCGTTTCGGGTGAAGTCTAGCGCCCGGGCGGCGCCTTGGGGTTCACGGAAAAGCACGACGCGCGTTCGCAAAAAAAAGGCCGCTCCAAAGAGCGGCCCTTTTTTGCCGATAAGTCGCTGCCCCGCACGAGGCGCGGCGTCGAAACCCTTACTTGGCGGCTTCGGCGCACTCCTCGGCGCGCACGTCGCGGGCGACGTGTTCGAGCACGGCGTTCGTGAAGCGGTAGCCGCTCCCGAATTCCTTCGCGAGTTCGATCGACTCGTTGAGCACCACGCGCCAGGGCGTCTGCGGACAGTGCATGAGCTCGTACGTCCCGACGTAAAGAATCGCGTGTTCGACCATCGAAACGCGCTTCATGTCGCGGTCGACGAACTTCGCAAACTCTTCCTGCACCGACTGGGCGTTCGCGATCACGCCCGAGAGCAGTTCACGGAAGAGGTCGCGGTCGCAGTGCGCGAAGTCGCTCGGACGGATGTCGCACGCTTCGAGCTGTTCGCCTTCGTCGTGCATGAGTCCTTCGAGATTCGCTTCGATCGTCGCGAAACGAAGTTCCTGATCTGAGAGCCACTGGTAGAGACCGAGCAGCGCGAAGACGCGGGCGAGGTGTCGACCGGAGCGGGACTTGCGATGAGCCTTCTCTTGCGTCATCCCTTATTCCTCGTCGTCCGATTCGTCGCACTCGACCGCCACGAATTCCTTCGCGAGGTTGGCCATTTCAACGGCGCAACGGGCGCAGTCGCGGCCCTTCATGTCGATGCGTTCTTCGCACTGTTCGTCGTTTTCGGTCGTGAGCACGCCGTTGGCGATCGGGATGCCGTAGTCGAGCGAAATGCGGGTGATGCCGGCGCCCGACTCGTTCGAGACGAGTTCGAAGTGGTAGGTTTCGCCGCGGATGACGGCACCGAGAGCGATCAGCGCGTCGTATTCGCCCGTGCCCGCGAGCTTCTGCAGGGCGAACGGGATTTCAAGAGCGCCCGGAACGGAGATCTTCGTGACGTCTTCGTCCACGACGCCGAGCTTGCGCAGTTCGTCCATGCAGGCTTCAAATTCGCCGCGGCCGGCGTACTCGTTGAAGCGCGCCACCACGATACCGATGCGAAGCTCCGCCCCTTCAAAGGACGTGGGAACAATATCAACAGCCATTTTGGTCTCCAAGAGTGACCCCGGACGGGGTCGGGAGAAGGAAATCTAAGAAACATCGTGCGGACGAAAGCGCCGCACGGAATCGTCGTATTTTACATCGGTCGCACCGTCGGGGCCCTTCCTGCGGGCGCTCGAAACGCGCAACGCCGACAAAAAAGACGGGTCGGGTTCTCAAACCCGACCCGAGTCTTCGCTTCGGGGGCCTCGCGGGCCCCCGTGCCGGAAGGATCAGAAGAGCGAATCTTCGTCCTTCAGGGCCATCATGCGCTCGACGTAGCGGGCGATGGTGTCGATTTCGAGGTTGACGTAGCTCTGCGCCTTGAGGTTCTTGAGCGTCGTCACTTCGACCGTGTGCGGGATGAGGTTGATCGAGACGAGCGTGTCGAGCGCCGTGTCTTCGACCGAGTTGATCGTGAGCGAAACGCCGTTCACCGTGATCGAGCCCTTGTAGGCGAGATAGGGCGAGAGCTTGCGCGGCGCGCGCACGACGAGCTTCCAGGATTCGGCGACGGGTTCCATCGACTCGACCTGACCGACGCCGTCGACGTGACCCGAAACGAGGTGACCGTCGACGCGGTCGCCGAGGCGCATGGCCTTTTCGAGGTTCACTTCGCCGAACGTGTCGAGACCCGTCGTCTTCGAGAGGCTTTCGGCCGACACGTCCACCTTGAATTCGCGGTCCGTCTTGTCGACCACCGTCATGCAGGCACCGTTCACGGCGATCGAGTCGCCGATCTTCACGTCCTCGAGGCCGAGGTCGGGCGCCAGAATCGTGAGACGCACGCCGTTGCCGAGCTTCTCGGGTTCGCGAACCTTGCCGATGGCCTGAATAATGCCGGTAAACATCGTTTAGTTTCTCCTACAAATAATGCGAATGTCGCCGCCCAGGGGAGCGGTCTCGCGCACGCGCCAGCGCGGCGCCGCCCCGGGACTCGCGGGCGGCGAAAGACGCAGGGGCGAGAGCCCCGCGCCGAAAACACAGGGCGCCACGTACCAAAGCAGTTCGTCGACGAGGTCGGCCGAGAGAAGCGCGCCCGAAAGCCCCGCTCCCGCTTCGACGTGAACCTCGTTCACCTCGCGTTTGGCCAATTCTATAAGCAAACGCCCGAGGTCCACGTACCCCGCGCGCTCGGCGTCGTCGAGAACGATCACTTCGGCGCCCGCGGCTTCAAGGGCCGCGCGACGCTCGACGTGCGAGGCGCCTTCGCTCGTCGTGACGATGAGGACTCGACCGCCCGGCGTCGTAAGGAGTTTCGCCCCGGTCGGCGTTTCGAGGTGCCGGTCGACGACGACGCGCAGGGGCTGCCGCACCGCGGTTTCGCCGGGCAACCTCACGTTCATTTGCGGGTCGTCCGCAAGCACCGTACCGATTCCCGTGAGAATCGCCCCCGCCACGGCACGCCACGCGTGCCCGTCGGCGCGCGCCGCTTCGCCCGTGATCCACTGCGAGCACCCGTCGGGAAGCGCAATGAAGCCGTCCAACGTGGTGGCGGCCTTGAGTCGCACCCAGGGCGTGCCGCGCGTCATGCGGGTCATGAAGCCCAAATTCGTCTCGTAGGCTTCGTCGGAAAGGACGCCGAACGTCACCGCAACGCCCGCTTCTTCGAGCATGCGCAGACCGCGCCCGGCCACCTTGGGATTGGGGTCGCCCGTCGCCACCACGACGCGGGCCGCACGGTGTTCGATCAACGCCAGCGCGCACGGGGGCGTTCTGCCGTAGTGCGAGCAGGGTTCGAGCGTCACGTAGACGGTGGCGCCTTCGACGGTCTCGCCGCGCGCTTCGACGTCGCGCATCGCCATGACTTCGGCATGCGGCCCGCCCGTTTGCTGCGTGAAGCCCGCGCCGAGCAGTCGCCCGTCGCGCACAATCACCGCCCCCACCGACGGGTTGGGAGGCGAGATGCGCTTGGCTTTTTGCGCTTCGGCCAGCGCCAGGCGCATCCAGCGGACGTCTTCTTCGGTGAATTCTTTCGAAAAGCCGTCGTAACCCGACGGCTTAAGGTCGACGGACTCGTCCGAGACCGTCGCATCGCTCTTGCCGCACGTCGCACACATCGCTTACTTCACCCCGCGCGTGAGGCCCGTGGAACGGTCGGCCTTCGCAAGCGCCGCTTCGCCCGCTTCGTCGATCAGGGGCTCCGCGACTTCGCCCGCTTTTTCCGCTTCTTCGGCCTGCTGACGTTCCGCAACCGCGCGATGAATCATTTCGACGAAGCTCTCGGGGTCGTTCACGTTGAAGTACACCGACGCGAAGCGAATGTAGGCGATGATGTCGAGGCGCTTCAGGGCCTCGAGGACGAGCTCCCCGATGCGGCTCGCGCGAACTTCGCGCTCGCCCGTCAGAACGAGCACGCGTTCGATCTGGTCGACCGCTTCTTCGATGCGATCGGGCGAAACGGGGCGTTTCCGGAGTGCAAGCGCCATCGAGGCGCAGAGCTTCTTTCGGTCGTACTCCATGCGGGCGCCGCCCTTCTTGACGACGTACGGCATCGAAAAGGAAACGCGCTCGAACGTCGTAAAGCGTTTGCCGCATTTGGAGCATTGACGCCGACGCCGAATCACGGCTCCGGCGTCCGGAGCACGGGAATCGATCACGTTCGTGCTCGAGTGAAGACAGAAGGGACAACGCATGGGAAGGCTCCTGAGGTTGAGGGGGCGGAGAAAGTTTAGCGCATCGCCCCCGTCAAATACCACGGGTGGTGCGCGGACGGGGTGAAAACCCCAAAATTAGGATGGGCTGTGCCTCGAAACCCGTCCCCCGAATGCGACCGAAGCGCGTGCGAAAGGGCTTCGCAAACGCGCTTCGGAAAGGGTTTCGGTCGCGTCGGGGCGCCTGGGGAGGCCTGAGGAGGCTTGCGGTCACACGCCCCTCAAGCGTCCCGACGAGACTCGCCGGGAATCGCAGGAGGCGCCCGTCAGACCGGCACGCCGTAGACGGGATGCGCGGCGGTGAGCTTCGCGACTTCCGCGCGAACGCGCTCGAGAACGGCTTCGTCTTCGGGCGCTTCGAGGAGGTCGACGATCAGGTTACCCGTCTTGCGCACCTCTTCGGGACCGAAGCCGCGCGTCGTCATGGCGGGCGTGCCGAGGCGGATGCCCGAGGTGACGAAGGGCTTTTCCGGGTCGTTCGGAATGGCGTTCTTGTTGACCGTGATGTGTGCGGCGTTGAGGAGCGTCTCGGCGGCTTTGCCGGTAATGCCGAGCGGGCGCAGGTCGACGAGCATCACGTGGCTTTCCGTGCGGCCCGAAACGATGCGCAGACCCCGCGCGACGAGCGTTTCCGCGAGCACGCGGGCGTTTTCGACGACGGCCGCCTGGTAGTTGCGGAACTCGGGCGTGAGCGCTTCGCCGAGCGCCACGGCCTTCGCGGCGATGACGTGCATGAGGGGGCCGCCCTGCGTGCCCGGGAAGACGGCGGAGTTGATTTTCTTTTCAAGCTCGGGACGCATGAAGATCATGCCCCCGCGCGGGCCGCGCAGCGTCTTGTGCGTGGTCGTCGTCACGATGTCGGCGTGACCGAAGGGCGTGGGATAGACCCCGGCCGCCACGAGCCCCGCGTAGTGGGCCATGTCCACCATGAGGAGCGCCCCCACGGAGTGCGCGATCTCGGCAAAACGCTTGAAGTCGATCCTGAGCGAATACGCGGACGCCCCCGCCACGATGAGCTTGGGCTTTTCTTCCCGCGCAAGGCGCTCGAGCGCGTCGTAGTCGATCGCTTCGTCGGCGCCGAGCCCGTAGGGAACGGCACGGTAGTAGCGGCCCGAAATATTGAGGTGCATCCCGTGCGTGAGATGGCCGCCTTCGGCAAGCGACAGACCCAGAATCGTGTCGCCCGGCTCGAGGAGCCCGAAATAGACGGCGGCATTGGCCTGCGCGCCCGAGTGCGGCTGCACGTTCACGGCCATTTCGACGCCCGCGGGTTCGCAAAAGAGGCGCTTCGCGCGTTCGATCGCGATCTTTTCGACTTCGTCGACGTATTCGCAGCCGCCGTAGTAGCGCTTCCCGGGGTAGCCTTCCGCGTACTTGTTCGTGAGCACGCTCCCCTGAGCGCGCATCACGGCGGGCGAAGCGTAGTTTTCGCTCGCGATGAGTTCGATGTGATCTTCCTGACGGCGTCGTTCCGCCTCGATCCACTGCCAGACTTCGGCGTCTTCGTTTTCCAGCGACGTCTTGAACATGGGAGTCATCCTTTCCCGAGAGCCTCGGGGAAAAAGTTGGAATGGAAAATCAATGCGTCCCAGCGCGTTCGGCCAGGCGCGGGTTGAGCGAATAAAAGCCCTGCAATTCCGAGCACGCGAGCACGTGCCCCTTCATCGCTTCGGCAACGTCGCTCCACGTGAAGACTTCGGGCAACTGAAGCTCGGCGTCGAGCGCCGCCACGATCCAGCGGTAGACGTGGTGACGCGAATCGATCCCCGGAGGGCAGGGGCCGTCGTAGCCCGTACCGACCGCACCCGGCTCGACGGGGTTCCCCCGGCTGTAGTCGTTGACGCCCGCAAGGCCGAAGCCCGGCGCGAGTTTCGAATCGTTCGAAAGCGCCCCTTCGGCGATTTCCGTCACCTCGGCGGGCACGTTCGCCTGCACCCAATGGACGAACCGGCGACGCGGCTGCCAGGCGGGCAGTTCCCCGTCGACGAGTTCGCCGAAATCGGTCGGCACGTCGTCGTCGAGGCACGCCACGACGTAGGCGCGCGTTCCCTCGGGAACCTTCGACCAGGCGAGGTGCGGATTGAGGTTGTCCGACGGGACGGTTTCGCCCGATTCCCCGAGGCGCCCGTAGGCGCAACGTTCGGGAATGCGCCCGCCTTGAGCGAGCGTCTTCGAATAGAGTTCCATGCAGGCCTCCGATGGTTGGTGAGGATCGCCTTTCAGTGTAGCGGCTCCGGAGGAGGACTCGACTACGCCGATCGTCCTAGGTCGGGGCGCAAAAGGACGAGAAGCGAAACGCCCCGAGTCCTTGCGGAATCGGGGCGTTTCGTCGTGCGTTCGGCACGGGTACGGCGTACGAAGCCCGGAAGCGGGCTTCGGTCGGGTTTACTGCGCCCGATAGTCGAGCAAAAACGTGGCGGGGCCGTCGTTGAGAAGCGACACCCGCATGTGTTCGCCGAACTCACCCGTTTCCGTCTTCACGCCTTCGGCGCGCAACGCTTCGACGTACGCGTCGAAGAGAGCGCGCGCTTCGTCGGGCGGGGCCGCGTTCGAGAAGCTCGGGCGGTTTCCCGAGAGGCAGTCGGCCGCGAGCGTGAACTGGGAGACCGCAAGCACCGAACCGCCCGTATCGAGGATCGAGCGGTTCATGCGGTCGTTTTCGTCGGAAAAGACGCGCAGCTTCGCGGTCTTGCGGGCCGCCTTGGCGACGAGCTCGGGCGTGTCGCCGGGCTCCGCACAGACGAGCGCGAGAAAGCCCCCGTCCGTGCGTCCGACGATGCGTTCCCGCACCTCGACCGACGCGAAGGTTACGCGTTGAAGTACGATCCGCACGGCGCTTTTACTTCACCGTGACGCGCGCCCACTTGCGCTTGCCGACCTGGAGCACGAAGTTCGCGCCCGCGGCGATCTTGAGACCGCGGTCGGTCACGACTTCGCCGTCGATGCGAACGGCGCGGCCGTCGACGTTGCGGAAGGCTTCGCTGTTCGAAGGGGCGAAATTCACCGCCTTGATGAGCGCCGCAATGCCGATTTCGCCCGCCGGAGCTTCGACCGTCACTTCGGGCATGTCGGTCGGCATCGCGCCCGCACGGAAGCGGTTCACGAATTCGGCTTCGGCCGCATCCGCGGCGCTCGCGTTGTGGAAGCGCGTGACGATTTCCTTGGCAAGAAGCACCTTCACGTCGCGGGGATTGCGCCCTTCGGCGCATTCCTTCTTGAAGCGGGCGATTTCGTCGTTCCCGCGCAGCGACAGGAGGTCGTACCAGTTCCACATCAGGTCGTCGGAAATCGACATGACCTTGCCGAACATGTCGTTGGGCGCGTCCGTGATGCCGATGTAGTTGTGCTTGCTCTTGCTCATCTTGACGACGCCGTCCAGACCCACGAGCAGAGGCATCGTCAGCACGCACTGCGGTTCCTGACCGTACTGGCGCTGGAGTTCGCGACCGACGAGGAGGTTGAAGCGCTGGTCCGAGCCGCCGAGTTCGAGGTCGGCCTTGAGCGCCACCGAGTCGTAGCCCTGCATGAGGGGGTAGAGGAGCTCGTGCATCGCGATCGGAGCCTGTTCGGCCCAACGCTTCGCGAAGTCGTCGCGTTCGAGAAGGCGCGCGAGCGTGTAGCGGCTCGCGAGCTGGATGAGGCCCACGGACCCGAGCGGGTTGCACCACTCGGAGTTGTAGCGCACTTCGGTGCGATCAAGATCGAGCACGAGACCGGCCTGGTTGAGGTAGGTCTGCGCGTTCGTTTCGATCTGTTCGCGCGAGAGCGGCGGACGGGTCGCGTTGCGGCCCGAAGGATCGCCGATCGCGGCCGTGAAGTCGCCCACGAGGAAGATCACCGTGTGACCGAGATCCTGAAGCTGACGGAGCTTGTTGAGCACCACCGTGTGGCCGACGTGGATGTCGGGCGCCGTCGGGTCGAGCCCGAGCTTGCAGCGCAGCGGCACGCCCGTCGCCTTCGAGCGGGCGAGCTTTTGTTCGAACTCTTCCTCGATCAGGAAGGTGTCGGTGCCGCGGCGGATGAGAGCCATCGCTTCGCGGATGTCGTCGGTCACCGGGTAGAGCGGAGCGGCCGACGGTTTCTTTTCCTCAGTCATCGTCAATTCCTTTCGGTTGAATCGGCGCAGGGACTCCCTCCGAGAGCCGCCGCGCGGTTCGCTCGCCCGTCGGGCGGGCAAACGGCAACGCCCGAAGGCGCGGGTCCCGAAATTTTAGCCCAAACGCGTCGCCCTCCCCGCGAAACCGCCGAACGGATCTCCTCTAAAATGCCCGATGTTTTCTCGCGCCGCTTTACCATGACCTCCCCAACCCTTGTCGCCGCTTCGTTGCGCGGCCTCGGCCGCTCGTTTCTGCATTGGCAGCGGGGCTTTGCCGCGCGCCGCCGTTTCCCGCTCGTTCGAGCCCGAAACCGCCTGCTCGCGCTCGGCGGTCTGATCGCGTTCGCCGTCGGCGGCACGGTGTTCGCGCTCCATGCGGGCCCAGAACTTCGCGGCGTCCCCGCCCCCGCAACTACGGTGGTCGAACCCGTGGAGCTTGCGGGGCTGCGCGATTCGCTCCGGGCGCTTGCCGCGAACGCCCCCGTCGAGACGCGCTTTGCGGTGCTCGAAACGGGCGACACGCTTACGACGCTCTTCGCGCGCTTGGGACTCACCGACACGGAAGCGCTTCGCTTCCTGCGCTCCTCCCCCAAGACCCGTCCCTTCGTGCACCCGCAGCCCGGTCAGTTCGTGACGGCAGGCGTTTTTGAGGACGGTCGCATCGCCTTTTTGCACCTCTACATGGAAGGCCCCCACGACGCCGACTCGCGCCGCGTCGAAATCCGCCGCGAGGGGACGATCTTCACGGCCTCGGTGGAGCCCTTCGTCTATTCGACCACCGACGAACTCGTCTCGGGGACGGTCGGCCGCTCGACGGCCGCCACGGTGAAGGCGCTCGGCATCCCCGAAGAGGTCGCCGACCAACTGCCCCTCGTCTGGGAGGGCGCGAACGACCCGATCGCCCGACTCCGCGCGGGCGACACGCTTCGACTCATCTACGAAAAGAAGTACGCCGACGGTCACTTCGTGCGTAACGGGCGGCTTCTCGCCATCGAAACCGTGCGCGGCGACACCGTCGACGAAGCGTTCCTCTACGCGGGCGCGCGCTCCGAGGGCTTCTACACGATCGACGGCCGTTCGGCCTCGCAAACGTTCATGCGCATTCCGCTCGACGTGAAGGACGTGAGTTCGGAGTTTTCGCCCCTGAGGCGCCACCCGGTGACGGGCGTTCTGCGCGCCCACAACGGCACGGACCTGCGCGCCCCGACGGGCTCGCGCATTTTCGCCGCCGCCGACGGCGTCGTCGAGCGCGTTTCCTACGAAGCGCGCGGTTACGGCCACTACGTGAAAATCGACCACGGGCTCGGCCGCACGACGCTCTACGCCCACATGTCGAAGGTGGCGCGCGGGCTGCGTTCGGGTCAGCGCGTCGAAAAGGGCCAGGTGATCGGCTACGTCGGGATGACGGGTTTGGCCACGGGACCGCACCTCCACTACGAACTCATGATCGACGGCGTGCAGATCAATCCGAAGACGGCCGACCTGCCCGATACGGAAAATCTCTCCCCCTACCAGACGGCGCAGTTGCGTGCCCTGGCGGCGCCGTTACTCGAGCGCTTCGAAGAAGCCGCCCGCGCCGAAGGGGCGATAAGCCCCGGAGAGCTCAAGCGCGCCGCCGCGCTCGCGCGCGCCGAAGAGTTGCGACGCGAGGAAGAAGAGACGCTGCGCGAAGAGCGCGAAGCCGCCGAAGCAGCCGAGGCGGCCACCAAAAAATCCGAAAAGCCCGAAAAGTCCGGGGAGAAGACGAAGTGATCACGATCGGTTTGATGTCGGGCACGAGTCTCGACGGGGTCGACGCCGTTGCGGTCGACTTCGAAGCTAATCGCATGCAACTTCTCGGACGCGCTCACGCGCCTTTTGTGCCCGAGTTGCGCTCGGAACTCCTCGCGCTCGCCCTCGGGTGTGAGAACGAAATCGAACGCATGGGGGACGCCTCCCGGGGGTTGGCCGAAGCGTACGCCCTCGCCGTAGAGCGGCTTCTTAGGCAAACGCACCTCGCGCGCGAAGACGTCGCCGCCCTCGGCGCGCACGGGCAGACGATTCGTCACCGGCCCGAACGGGGCTTTACGGTGCAGCTCAATTACCCGGCACTGCTTGCGGAACTCACGGGGATCGACGTCGTCGCCGACTTTCGCTCCCGGGACGTGGCGGCAGGCGGCGAAGGCGCTCCGCTCGTTCCCGCCTTTCACGCGGAAAGGTTTCGGACGAATTTCCCTCGCGCCGTACTCAATATCGGCGGCATCGCCAACGCGACGCTGCTTCCGGCGCTCGGGGACGCGACGCCCGTTTCGGGGTTCGACACGGGCCCGGGGAACATGCTCCTTGACGCGTGGATGTCGGAGGCCTTCGGGCGACTCTTCGACGAAGACGGCCGTACGGCGGCCGAGGGGCGCGTCCTCGAGCCCCTCCTCGAAGCCTTTCTCGACGAACCCTATTTCCGACTTCCGCCCCCGAAATCGACGGGGCGCGAGCGCTTCGACTTCGCGTGGCTCGAAGCGCGCCTCCTCAAGCTCGATCCCCGTCGAACGCTCGACCCCCGGGACGTTGCCGCCACGGTGACGGAACTCACCGCCCTTACCGCCGCACGCGCGATCCTCGAAACGCAGCCCGGCACCGCGGAGGTGCTCCTCTGCGGCGGAGGAGCGCTCAACCCCACATTGAGAACGCGCCTTGCGGCGCACCTGCCCGACGTTCGCGTCACCGATACGGGCGAATACGGGCTTGACCCCATGGAGGTCGAGGGCGCCGCCTTCGCGTGGCTTGCGCGCATGTTCCTTTTGCGCCTCCCCGGGAATCTGCCCGCCGTCACGAGCGCTCGCGGTCCCCGGATTCTCGGCTGCTGGTACCCGGCCTGAGTACCCGTGCCCGCGAACACGCAACGCGATTGAAAAAAGGCCGCGAACCCGGAGTCCGCGGCCTTTTCGCATTGCGTGGCAGTCGTGCCGTTCGGTCGAGTTCGGAAACTCAAACCCCGAACGAAGAACCGCACCCGCACGTCGTCACGGCGTTCGGGTTGTCGATCACGAACTGTTCGCCCGAGAGGCTTTCCTTGTAGTCGATCTTGGCGCCGACGAGGTACTGGTAGCTCATCGAGTCGATGAGGAGCGTCACGCCGCCCTTTTCCATCACGGCGTCGTCGGGGTTCTGCACTTCATCGAACGTGAAGCCGTACTGGAAACCCGCGCAACCGCCGCCCTGCACGAAGACGCGCAGCTTCAGGTTGGGGTTGCCCTCTTCGTCCATGAGGCTCTTCACCTTCGCGACGGCGGCGTCCGTGAAGTTGATGGGATCGGGAATGAGCTCCGGAACGTCTTCGGTCGGAGCGGTGGTGTTCATTTCTTCCGTCATGCTTGCGAATTCCTTCTGCGTGCGGGACCCGCGCGGGGTCCCCAACGGGGTGATGCGACGTCGATCGATCGAAGTCGAACCACCGAAAAAATCAGGATTCAATCGTACACGAAATCCCTCGGTCCGCGCGAGACTCTCGGACGGGTTTCGACGGCCGACATGCAACGAAAAAAACGCCGCACCCCGACTTCGGGATACGGCGTTTTCGAGGCTTGTCGACGGATCGGATTCGAAAGATCCGATCCGCGAGAGCACGAGGTCCGATTAGCGCTTGCTGAACTGCTTGGCGCGGCGGGCCTTGCGGAGACCAACCTTCTTACGTTCGACTTCGCGGGCGTCGCGCGTGACGAGGCCGGCGTTCGACAGAACGGACTTGAGGCCTTCATCGTAGTCGATGAGGGCGCGCGTGATGCCGTGACGGATGGCGCCGGCCTGGCCGGATTCGCCGCCACCGTGAACGTTCACGGTGATGTCGAACGTTTCGACGTTTTCCGTGAGTTCGAGCGGCTGCATGACGACCATGCGGCCCGTTTCGCGGTTGAAGTACTGTTCGAGCGAGCGACCGTTGATCACGATCTTGCCGGTACCGCGCTTAATGAAGACGCGAGCGACCGAGCTCTTGCGACGGCCGGTGCCGTAGTTGTAGTTGCCGATCATCTTTCAAGCCTTTATTAGAGGTCGAGGACCTTGGGTTGCTGGGCGGTGTGCGGGTGTTCGGCACCGGCGTAGATCTTGAGCTTCTTGATCATGGCGTAGCCGAGGGGGCCCTTCGGAAGCATGCCCTTGACGGCGATTTCGAGCGCGCGGCCCGGGTGCTTCGCCTGCATTTCCTTGAAGGTCGTTTCGTAGATGCCGCCGGGGTAGCCCGTGTGGCGGTAGTACGTCTTCTTGCCCGCCTTTTCAGCGGAGAGAACGAGCTTGTCGGCGTTCACGACGACGATGAAGTCGCCCGTGTCGACGTGGGGCGTGTATTCGGGCTTGTGCTTGCCACGAAGGCGCAGAGCGATTTCCGCGGCGAGGCGGCCGAGCACCTTTTCACTGGCATCGACCACGAACCAGTCGCGCTTAACCTCAAGCGGCTTGGCCGAGAAGGTCTTCATTGCGTTTCACCTAATTGGTTGCTGTTGACAGGTTCGCACGCCGGCGGATGGCGCCGCCACAACGGGTGCGTTTCCTGCAACGAAAACTAAAACGATAGGATCTGCGTCGGAGCAGCCGTCAACGACCGCGCTTCCTCCGTGATCCCGAGAACAGTTTGGTATACCGACTCCACGCAGTTCGCGGCGCCAGTGGAAAATGATGGGGAAGCAATCCGCGACGCAAAGTCAGGGTGCGGATTTTATCTCAAGGTCTCTCAGATGTCCACCGAAAGGGCCGATTTTTTCACGCCCCGAGCCCGAGCCCCTTGACGTAGGAGGCGATCCCCGAGAGCGCCATCTGCGTGGCCATCATCGCGAGGATGAGACCAGTCAGGCGTTCGATCGCAAGCGTCACCTTATCGCCGAGCTTCTTCTGGAGCCACTCCGCCGCAAGGAGCGTCACGCAGCTCACCACCATCGTGATGACGACGATCAGGCCCCACTCGGGCATGCGCGAGGGGTCGCTCGCCGCGAGCATCATGATCGTGGCGAGCGTCGACGGCCCCGCGAGAGCGGGAATCGCAAGCGGCACGATGAGGGGCTCTCCCCCCGGCGTTTCGCCGAAGACCCCGTCCTTCGTGGGGAAGACCATGCGAATCGCCATCAGCATGACGATGACGGAACCCCCGATACTGAGCGCCGCGTCCGTGAGCCCGATCGACTCCAGGAAACTCCGACCGAAAAACATCGCGAGCAGAAGCGTCACCATCGCGATGAGACACTCCCGGATCAGTACGATCGGGCGACGGTTGTTGGGCACCGTCTTCAGGCAGGCAAGCGTAATGGGGATGTTGCCGAGCGGGTCCGCCATGAGAACCATCAGCATGAGCGCGCCCCAGAAGCCGTACTCCATGAGTGAGAACCTCGGAAAAAGAACGGCGCGCGCGGGGCGCCGTCCGAACACGAAAAAGAAAATCGGGGCGCTTCATGCACCCCGACCACCGACGTGCGGCGGGAAAAGAACGTTCTTTCCCGCCGACCATCCGTCAAGCATCGCACGCACCGCGACGAACGAGCGCCGGATACACTACACATTTACCCGTTCGTCGCGGCACGGCGATTCTGCAAGGCCCTCGGGCCTTTTACTTTTCGGCCTTCCCGTCCTTTTCGGCTTCGACCGCTTCGACCGCCTCAACGACTTCGGCGGCTTCGACCTTTTCAACCGTTTCGGGAGCCTCGACGGCCGCTTCCGCCTTCGCTTCGACGGGCTCGGCGGCTTCGGTCGCGGCAACGACGGCGGCCACTTCCTTTTCGACTTGGGCTTCGCCCGCAAACGCGGCGCGCACCTTCGGCAGGAGTTCGTTCGTGCGGGCTTCGTTCATCTGGCCGAGGCGCAGACGACGGAAGAGCACGTCTTCGGCCGTACGGGCGGCTTCGAATTCGCGGCAGTAAAGCGCGTAGGCGACGACCTTGTCGTCCGCGGCGTCGGAGCGTTCGGCTTCGACTTCGAGCGCGGCCGGATCCCACGTTTCGTCGTTGAGGATCGGGAGAGTCTTCGTCACGCAGAGGCGCGGCGCCACGAGGTGACGCAGGGTCGCTTCCGTCATGGCGTGTTCGGCCATCTTGCGGTAGGCCGTCCACTTGCCGCCCGTCACGGTGATCATGTTACCGAATTCGGGCAAGACGGCGTGTTCGCGCGAGACCTTGGCCGTCCCGCCCGCCGAACCCGTCGCCTGCGGGTTGAAGAGCGGACGCAGACCCGCAAAGGTCGCCTTCACGTCGGCGCGGGTGATGGGCTTGTCGAGGTAGCCCGAGGCCGTTTCGATCATGAAGTCGATTTCTTCGTCGCTCACCTTCGGATCGAAGTCGGCTTCGCGCTGTTCGACGTCGGTCGTGCCGACGAGGAGCATTTCATGCCAGGGAATGGCAAAGAGCACGCGGCCGTCGCGCGTCTTCGGGATGAGCATGCCGGTTTCGCCCGGCATGAAGGACTTGTCGAGCAGGATGTGCGAGCCGCGCGAAACCTGCACGAGGGTCGACGCTTCCGGATCGACCATGCGGCGGATCGGATCGACCCAGGCACCCGCGGCGTTGAAGACCATCTTCGTGCGGATGCGGAATTCTTCGCCCGTTTCCTTGTCGGTGGCCGTGACGGACTGGATCCAGCCGCCGCGGTATTCGATGCCGGTGACGGGCATGTAGTTGAGGGTGAGCGCACCCTGGTCGTGCGCGGTGCGCATGAGGGCCACCGCGAGACGCGCGTCGTCGAACTGACCGTCGTAGAACTGCACGCCACCCATGAGGCCTTCGGCCTTCACGCCGGGGAGTCGCGACATGGTTTCTTCGCGCGAAAGGCTGCTCGTTCGGCCGATGCCGTAGCCGCCGTAGGTCATGGCCGCGTAGATGCCGAGACCGACCGTGTAGAACTCACGCTCCCACTTCTTGTAGCAGGGGAGGATGAAGGGCTTCGAGTGCACGAGATGGGGCGCGTTCTGGATGAGCAGACGGCGTTCCTTGAGCGCTTCGCGCACGAGCCCCCAGTCGCGGGGGTTCTTCATGTAGCGAACGCCCCCGTGAATGAGCTTCGTCGAGCGCGAAGAGGTACCCGCGGAGAAGTCCTGCGCCTCGAGGAGCACGACCTTGAGGCCGCGCGACGCGGCGTCAACCGCGATGCCCGTACCGGTGGCGCCGCCCCCGATCACAACGACGTCCCAGAGAACGTCTTCACGAAGCTGCGCGAGCATATCCTCGCGGACGATGGGTTTCACATCAGACATGGTCATTGGTTCCATTTGCGGGCCCGCCCGACGGCACGGGTCCATTGGTTCATCAAAGTGTCTCGTTGATCCTGGCTCATCGCGGGTTCGAACACCCGATCGACGCGCCACATCGAAGCGATTTCGGAACAGTCGGTCCAGACGCCCGTAGCCAGCCCCGCGAGGAAGGCCGCCCCGAGGGCGGTCGTTTCCGTGATGGCCGGCCGAATGACGGGAACGCCCGAAATATCGGCCTGAAACTGCATGAGAAGGTTGTTGCGGGAGGCGCCCCCGTCAACGCGAAGCTCTTTGAGCGGCGTGTGCGCGTCGCGCTGCATCGCATCGAGCACTTCGGCGCACTGGAAAGCGATCCCGTCCAAAGCCGCGCGCGCGATGTGGGCGCGGGTCGTCCCGCGCGTAAGCCCCACGATGAGGCCGCGCGCGTCCGAGTCCCAATGCGGGGCGCCGAGCCCGACGAAGGCGGGCACGAGGTAGACCCCGTCGCTGTCGGGGACGCTGCGCGCCAGGCTTTCGATTTCCTCGGCGGACTTGAAAAACTGCAATCCGTCGCGAAGCCACTGCACGACCGCGCCCGCGATGAAGACGCTCCCTTCGAGCGCGTATTGGGTGGGGTCCTCGTCGAGACGCCACCCCGCGGTGGCAATCAGTCGGTGAAGGCTTTCGCGCGGCGTTTCGCCCACGTTCATGAGCAGGAAGCCGCCGGTGCCGTACGTGTTTTTCGCGCACCCCGGCTCGAAGCACGCCTGCCCGAAGGTGGCCGCCTGCTGGTCGCCCGCCACGCCCGCAATCGGGATGGGAGCGCCGAAAAGTTCCGGATCGGTATAGCCGAGCACGTCCGAGCTCGGCACGATTTCGGGGAGAAGCGTCTCGGGCACGTTGAAGAGCTGCAGGAGTTCGTCGTCCCACTGGCCCGTGCGCAGGTCGCAAAGGAGCGTGCGGCTCGCGTTCGAGACGTCCGTCGCGTGCAGGGCCCCGCCCGTCAGCTTCCACATGAGCCACGTGTCGATCGTGCCGAAGGCGAGTTCGCCGCGTTCGGCGCGCGCACGCGCGCCCGGCACGTTGTCGAGCAGCCAGGCGATTTTGGTGGCGGAGAAGTAGGGGTCGATGCGAAGACCCGTTTTGCCCGTCACCAAGGGCGCCTCGCCCGCGCTCATGAGCGCTTCGCAGACGTCCGACGTGCGGCGGTCCTGCCAGACGACGGCCGGTGCAATCGGCACGCCCGTGCGGCGGTCCCAAATGACGGTGGTTTCGCGCTGGTTCGTCACGCCCACGGCAGCGACTTCGCTCGCCGAAACGCCCGCCTTGCGCAGACACGCACGCGCCACCGCGAGCTGCGTATTCCAGATTTCTTCGGCATCGTGCTCGACCCGACCGGGTTGCGGATAGTACTGCCGGAACTCCATCTGCTCGAGAGCCACGACCTGAGCGCGTCGATTGAAGAGCAACGCTCGGGAACTCGTCGTGCCCTGATCGAGAGCAAGAACGTACGTCGTCATGCGCGGAGCCTCACGTAGAAAAAGCGGGGGGCGTTGAAACAAAAAAAGGGGCGGAGAGCCCGACGGAAGACGGAGCGGCGCTCTCATCCTTTCGGAGGATGCCGTCCATCCCGATAGTTTAGCCGAGGCCGCCTTCGTGCGACCTTAAGAATCGACGGGCATCTGCGAAAACGGCGCCCCGGCGCGAAGTTCTTCTTCGCGCGGGAGCGCCGCGTGCATGGTGCCTCTCGAAGCGGGCTCCGATGCCGTTATTCGGCCTTCGGCGCCGCTTCGCGGGCTTCTTCGGCGTCGTCCTCGTCGTCGGCCTCTTCGGCGACGGCCTCTTCGGCCCCTTCACCGTAGCTCGACTCTTCGTCGTCTTCGAGATCCGTTTCGGCAAAGAGGGTCGCGGCCGTGTCGGGCGTCACCGTTTCGGCTTCTTCCTCGGCGGGCTTCTTCACGAGGTCGGCCGCCGTCAGGACGAGGCGCAGGAACTTGTTGACGTCTTCGGCGCTCTTGAAAAAGTCCGCGATGTCGGCGTCGAGCTTCACCACGGCCTGCTTGGCGAAGTCGCTGCGTTCGGCAAAGCGGCGCGTTTCGAAGGCGCGGGCGCGCGGGCCAGAGCGCTGACCGAAGTCGGCGCGTTCCTTACCGAAAGCGCGCGGGCCCTTGCGGAAGTCGCCGCCGCGGCGGTCGGAGCGATCGGAACGGTCCGAACGATTGCCGAAGCGGCGTTCGCCGCGTTCCGCGCGGTCGGAGCGCTCGAAGCGGTCCGTGCGTTCGAAGCGTTCGAAACGGTTCGGGCGTTCGGCGCGATCCGTACGATCGGAACGTTCGAAGCGGCCGAAACGATCCGAGCGATCGGAACGATCGGCGCGGTCCGAGCGCTCGAAACGGTCGAAGCGATCCGAGCGGTCCGAGCGTTCGCGGCGGTCGTCGAACGAACGACGGGGGCCGTTGCCCTGCCAGGGTTTGCGATCCATGTTGGAATTCCTTGAGGTGAGTCGGAGACGCCTTGCTTCAGTAAAAGCCGAAAAGCGCGTCTCGGATGAAATGAATACGGGTGTGGGGCGGAAAAACTCCGTCGGGCCCCCCGTTCTCGGGGCACGAAGCCGGTCGGGCGACCGGCCGGAGCGAGTCGGACGGACGGCGTCGGGTCCGACCAGCGGCGCGTCGCCGCATGAAAACGCCCTCTTAAACGAACGGTGCGCATTTTAAGAGATAACGCCGCGGGGCGCGAGACGAATCTTGAGGTTCTCTGGCCTGAAACAAGTGTTTGCGTAAAGTTTTTTGCCGACCCCGCCGTCTCGCTACACTTGAATCAAAGGAGGGACGAAAGGGCGAGGTGTTCAACCCCTCGGACTTCCCGATAACAATACAAAAACTACAAAGTGAGGTTTCTATGACCGTTCAGACTGTTTTCCATGGCATCAACCGCTCTGCCGCCGTTGAAACGGCCGTCGCCGAAAAGTGGGAAGCTCTCAAGCGCTTCGACCAGCAGCTCACCGACTGCAAGGTGACCGTCACGCAGGAAGGCCACCAGACGATCGGCGCCTTCACCGTGCGCATCGACCTCATGGCCTCGGGTCACCCCGTCATCGTCAACCGCACGAACATGGACGTCATGGCCGCCCTGAACGAAGCATTCGACACGGTGCGCCGCTCCGTCAAGGAAGAAGCCGACAAGCGTCGTCAGCACTAAACGAACGAGAGAGGGCGGGCGCAGCGACGCCCGCTCGAAAAATCGGCTTCGGGCTCCGGACCCGAGGTCGATTTTTTTTGCCCCCGCGAAACGCGAACGCCGCGAGCCCGGAAAACCCAAAAAGCCAAAAGCCCGCCGAGCGCTAACTCGACGGGCTTTGAAATTGGCGTCCCCACGGGGATTCGAACCCCGGTACCGACCGTGAAAGGGTCGTGTCCTAGGCCTCTAGACGATAGGGACCTTGTTCTTGGTGGAGGATAGCGGGATCGAACCGCTGACCTCTTGCATGCCATGCAAGCGCTCTCCCAGCTGAGCTAATCCCCCGGTCAACGAGAAGAGTAATTCTAGCGTGGTTCTGCGTATTTGTCAACTGGAACCCGTTGCTCCGGCACCCTGTTTTTTCGGCGGTGCTTCCACCTCGACCCAAAGCTCCCGCTTCGAGGAAGTGTTGGCGTCCCCACGGGGATTCGAACCCCGGTACCGACCGTGAAAGGGTCGTGTCCTAGGCCTCTAGACGATAGGGACACGAAAAAACGTTGGTGGAGGATAGCGGGATCGAACCGCTGACCTCTTGCATGCCATGCAAGCGCTCTCCCAGCTGAGCTAATCCCCCACTCGGGCGTGGATTGCAAAAAGCAACCCTCTCATAAATAGCCGAAAGCCCGCCGAGCGCTAACTCGACGGGCTTTTATACTGGCGTCCCCACGGGGATTCGAACCCCGGTACCGACCGTGAAAGGGTCGTGTCCTAGGCCTCTAGACGATAGGGACCTTATCTTGGTGGAGGATAGCGGGATCGAACCGCTGACCTCTTGCATGCCATGCAAGCGCTCTCCCAGCTGAGCTAATCCCCCGTTGTCTTGAGAGAGTTGAATTATGCCGAGTCTTTTTCGTTTTGGCAAGAGCAGAATCCCGAATTCTTACACTTTTTTACATTTGCCGATTTTTACGCCCCGGCCCCCCGGGGGCGGCGCCCTCGGGCGGTGCGCTCCGTAGAATGGTTCCTACCGCAGAGGGACGGGCTCGGGCCCCCTATCCTCTCAACAACTTTCATCCTAAGAGGACGATCTTGACGACATCGAGCAAAGCGCCGCGCCACGAAGTGGCGGGCGACGAGGCCGGGCGAACGATCCGCATTCGCGGCGCCCGTCAAAACAATCTCAAAGGGTTCGATCTGGACATCCCCGTCGGGGAGTTCACGGTCGTCACGGGGCTCTCGGGCTCGGGGAAAAGCTCGCTGGCCTTCGACACGCTCTACGCCGAAGGGCAGCGCCGTTACGTCGAAACCTTTTCGCCCTATGCGCGTCAGTTCCTCGACCGCATGAACCGACCCCACGTCGACGCGGTCGAGGGGGTTCCCCCGGCGATTGCGATCGACCGTTCGGGGTCGGTGCGCACCTCGCGCTCAACGGTGGGGACGATGACGGAGCTCAACGACCACCTGAAGCTCCTGTTCGCGCACGAGGCCGAGCTTTTCTGTCCGGACTGCGGCGTGCCCGTCCCCGACTTCAATCCCGACGTCATTTGGGAGGACTTCGGCCGCACGGCGGCGACGCTTCCCGAAGGGGAGAACGCACGTCTTTACGTGACCTTCGCCGTAAAGGTTCCGAAGGAGCTTCCTTTGGAAACCGCGCTTTCGGGGCTCTCCGCCCAGGGCTTCACCCGCATCGTCGAAGAGGAACGCCGCCCCGACGGCTCCACCCGTCTCGTCGTCGCCGCGGACCGCTTCAAGTGGGGAAGCGTCGAGAGGAGCCGCGCCGTCGAAGCGATCGAAACGGCGCTCGAAAAGGGCGTGGGCGAAACGACCCTCTACGTCGAGCGCGACGGTCGATTCGAAGCGCTTCGCACCTACCGGCGGGGGCGCGTCTGCCCCGCGTGCGGCCGACGGTTCTCTTCGCCCGCACCGAACCTCTTCAGCTTCAATTCCGCCGTGGGCGCCTGCGAAAGCTGCCGCGGCTTCGGGCGCATCATCGAGACCGACATGTCGCTCGTCATTCCGGACACGTCGAAGACGCTTGCGGGCGGCTGCATTCGCCCCTGGCAGACGAAGACGAACGCCGACTGTCAGGCGGACCTTCTGCGCCATGCGAAGGCGCGCGGAATCGATGTCCATACGCCCTTCGAAGAACTTTCCGAAGCCGATCGCACCTGGGTGATCGAGGGCGACCCCGACTGGTCGGGCGACTGGAAGCGCCAGTGGTACGGCGTGCGTCACTACTTCGAGTGGCTCGAGACGAAGAGCTACAAGATGCACGTGCGCGTACTCCTCTCGCGCTACCGCTCCTACACGACCTGCCCGGACTGCAAGGGCTCGCACCTCAAGGGGGAAGCCCTCGCGTGGCGCTACGGCACGCTCGACGAGCGTCGCGCCTGTCCGCCCGAGAATTTCCCCGTGCCGGGCGCGCGGCTTTCGCCCGAAGCGAGCAACGAACTTCCGGGCTTCAACTTTCACGAACTCATGACGCTTCCGATCGGGCGCCTCGCCGCGCTCTTCGAAGCGCGCCTCAAGCGCGACGACCTCGACGAAGCACACCGCCTGCTCCTTGACGAAATCACGGCGCGGCTCGGGTTCCTGCGCAACGTGGGTCTTTCCTACCTCACACTCGACCGGCAGGGCCGCACCCTCTCGGGCGGCGAAGTCGAACGCGTGAACCTCACGACGGCGCTCGGCACGAACCTCGTCAACACGCTCTTCGTGCTCGACGAACCGTCGATCGGTCTGCACCCCCGCGACATGGACCGCGTCAACGGCGTTTTGCGCCGTCTGGCCCGAGCGGGCAACACGCTCGTCGTCGTCGAGCACGATCCTCAGGTGATGTTGGCCGGCAACCGCCTCATCGACCTCGGTCCGGGCGCGGGTCGCGCGGGCGGCCAAATCGTCTTCAACGGCACCACCCGCGAGGCGCTTGCCGCCTCCACGCTCACGGCCGACTACCTCTCGGGGCGCAAGCGCATCGCGCGCCGCACGCTCGAGGTGACGGACGCGACGCCGCGGCTTACGATCGCGCACGCGACGAAACACAACCTCAAAGACCTCACGGTCTCGTTTCCGCTCGGGCGCTTCGTCGCCGTGGCGGGTGTTTCGGGCTCCGGCAAGTCGACTCTCGTGGCCGACTCGCTTGTGCCCGCGCTCTCGCGCAAGCTCGGCCTGGCGGTCGCCGCGGAAGCGGGCGGGGAAGAGCTCTCGGGGACGATTCCTTCCGACGTCGTCTTCGTCGACCAAAGCCCCATGGGGACCACCACCCGCGGGAACCCCGTGAGTTACGTGGGCGCGTTCGACGTGATCCGCAACATCTTCGCCATGACGCCCAAAGCCGTCGCGAAGGGCTTCACCCGCGGCGACTTCTCCTTCAACGGCGGGCGCGGGCGCTGCCCGCGGTGCCTCGGCTCCGGGACCGAGCACGTCGAGATGCAGTTCCTCTCCGACGTCTATCTCCCCTGCCCCGAATGCAACGGCCGACGCTACCGCGACGAAATCCTCGAAGTCACCGCGACGCTCGCGGACGGGAAGGACTATTCGATCGCCGACGTTCTCGAATTCACCGTCGATCAGGCGGTGGAGCTTTTCGCAAAGCACCCCGCGGTGGGCTCGTCGCTCTCGTACCTGAGGCTCGTCGGTCTCGGCTACCTCACGCTCGGGCAGCCCTTGACGACGCTTTCCGGGGGCGAGCGGCAGCGCCTCAAGCTCGCCGCCCACCTCGCCGAAGGGATCGCCGGGCGCAAGAAGTCGAAAACGGGGAAGCTCTTCGTCTTCGATGAACCGACGACGGGGCTTCACTTCGCGGACATCGACCGACTCGTCGACGTCTTCGACCGGCTCATCGCGCTCGGGCACACGGTGCTCGCGATCGAACACAACCTCGACGTCCTCAACAACGCCGACTGGGTGATCGAACTCGGGCCGGAGGGCGGCGACGAAGGGGGCGAACTCGTCTTCGAAGGGACGCCCGACGCAATGGCGGCCGCGGGCACCTTGACGGGCGAAGCGCTCTCCGCCTGGCGACGGGCGCTTGAGGGCGACGCGAGCCGCGAGAGTTTCTTCAACCTGCCGCCCCTCGAATCGCCCCGAACGGAAGACGCCCCGTGCGAAGAAATCCGCGTCGAGGGCGCTCGCGAGCACAACCTCAAGAACGTCACCGTCGCGCTGCCGCGCGACCGCTTTACGGTCGTCACGGGCCCCTCGGGCTCCGGCAAGTCGACGCTTGCGTTTGACATCGTCTTTGCCGAGGGCCAGCGCCGTTACCTCGAAAGCCTCAACGCCTACGCCCGCTCCATGGTGCAGCCGCCGCCCGTTCCGGACGTCGACGCCGTGCGCGGGATTCCCCCCACGGTCGCGATCGAGCAGCGTACGAGCCGCGGGGGCCTGCGCTCGACGGTGGCGACCATGACGGAAATCCACCACTTCCTGCGACTCCTTTACGTGAAGCTCGGCACGCAGTACTGCCCGGACTGTCACGTACCCGTCGAACCCCAGAGCCCCGAAGAGATTCTTCAGAGCCTCGGGCGGGACTATCCCGGACAGGACGTGACGCTCCTCGTGCCGCTCGTTCGCAACCGCAAGGGGATCTTCCGCGCCGAGATGGAAAGCGCCCGCTCGATGGGCGTCACGCGTCTGCGCATCGACGGCACGTACGTCGACATCGCGGAGCGCATCCCGACGCTTGCGCGCAACAGCCTGCACACGATCGAACTGCCCGCCGCAACGCTCGGGCACGCCATGAGCGGGTCGGAGCGCGCGGGGGTGCTGCACGACGTCTTCACGCGCTTTGACGCGCCCTCGATTTTGGCGCTTGCCGACAGCGACGCCGAACCGCGTCTCTACTCGGTGAAACGCGCCTGCCCGATTTGCCGCCGCAGCTTCCCCGAGCTCGACTCGCGCCTCTTTTCCTACAACGCCGCGGCGGGCGCCTGCCCCACGTGCTCGGGCTACGGCTTCGTGACGGAGACGATCCGCAAGGCCGTTCGCAAGGGGGTGGCCTTCAAGGACGAACTCGGCGACGACGACGAAGTGCGCACCGTGTGCCCGGACTGCCACGGCGCGCGCCTGAACGAAGCGGCCCGCAACGTGCTCTGGCACGGCGAGCCCATCCAGGCCGTGAGCGGCAAAACGATCGACGAGGCGGAAGCCTTCTTCGCGTCGCTCGAGCTCACCGACCGCGAAGCGGCGGTGGCGCGCGACGCCGTGGCGGAAATCCGCTCGCGACTCCACTTCCTGAAGCGCGTCGGTCTCGGCTACCTCACGCTCGAGCGCAGCGCCCCGACCCTCTCCGGGGGCGAAGCGCAGCGCATTCGTCTGGCCGCCGAACTCGGCACCAATCTGCGGGGCGTCTGCTACGTACTCGACGAACCGACGATCGGTCTGCATCCGCGCGACAACGACATCCTGATCGACGCCATCGAAGACCTCACCCGCAAGGGCAATACCCTCCTCGTGGTCGAACACGACGAAGAGACCATCCGTCGCGCGGACCACGTGCTCGACATCGGTCCGGGAGCGGGCATTCGCGGAGGCCGGGTCGTCTCCGAAGGGACCGTGGCCGAAATCAAGGCCGACCCCGAGTCCGTGACGGGGCGCTACCTCAAGAACCCGATCGTGCACACGGGGATCCCCGCGCGTCCCGTGGATCCGGAGGATCCCGAGACCGCCTGGCTCACGCTCCGCGGCGTTGAAAAGAACAACCTCAAGCTGGAGAGCGTACGCATTCCTCTCGGGCGCCTCGTCGTCGTGACGGGCGTTTCCGGCTCCGGCAAGTCGACCCTCTCGCGCGAAGTGCTCTTTGCGAACGCGAGCCGCAACGTGAAGGTCGCGCCCGAAAAGCGCGTCTGGACGGACGTCGAACGCATCGACGGGCTCGATGCGATCGATCGCGTCCTCGAAGTCGACCAGACGCCGATCGGGAAGACCCCCCGTTCGTCGCCCGCCACCTACGTGGGCTTTTTCGATCAGATCCGCAAGGTCTTTGCGGGTACGGTCGAAGCGCTCGGGCGCGGTTACACGGCAAGCCGCTTCTCCTTCAACAACGCCGAAGGCTCCTGCCCCTACTGCTCGGGCCAAGGGCTGCGCACGATCGAAATGTCGTTCCTCCCGAACGTCAAGGTGCCGTGCGAAGCCTGCGAAGGGAAGCGCTTCAACCCCGAGACGCTCAGCGTCACGTGGAAGGGAAAGACGATCGGCGACATCCTCACGATGGAGGTCGACGAGGCGGTCGAGTTCTTTGCCTCCATGCCCTCGATCGCGCATCCCCTGCAACTCATGCAGGACGTGGGGCTCGGCTACCTCACGCTCGGTCAGCCCTCGCCCACGCTCTCGGGCGGCGAAGCGCAGCGCATCAAGCTCGTGACGGAACTTGCCAAAGCACATGCGGCACCGGGCCGCGTTCGCCGCGCGGCTCCGAAGACCCTCTACGTTCTGGACGAACCCACCATGGGGCTTCACATGGCCGACGTCGAGAAGCTGATCGGCGTCCTTTCGCGCCTCGTCGAAGCGGGGAACACGGTCCTTGTGATCGAGCACAACCTCGACGTTGCGGCCGAGGCCGACTGGGTGATCGACCTCGGGCCCGAAGGCGGAAGCGCGGGCGGGCGCATCGTCGGTGAAGGCTCGCCCCGCGACATCGCGGCGCTTCCCACCCATACGGGCAAGGCCCTCAAAGCGTTCCTGAAGGCCCACGCCCGCAAGAAGAGCAGGAGCCGCGCGAAAAGCGCCTGACGCTTGAGCCCGGCATCAAAAAGGGTGGCCCGAAAGGGCCGCCCTTTTTGCACTTTGTCATCTCCGCGAAAGCCTCAGCGCTTTTCCACCCAGTAAAGAGCGCAGGCCGCCGCGACGAGCATCACGACCGTCGGCGCGAGGCTTGCCGCCAGAGGCGACCAGGTGTTGAGAACGCCCAGGTACGCGAAAAGGTTGTTCATCGCGTAAAAGACGATCCCGATCATCACGCCGCCGAAGATCTTGATCGCCACGCCCCCCGCACGCGCGTTCATGTAGGCAAAGGGCATGGAGAGCGCAAGCATCACGAGAATCGCAAGCGGGTAGAAGACCTTCGACCAGAAGGCGATTTCGTACTGTTCCTTCTGCTGGTTGGTGCGCTCCAGGTGCTTCAGGTACCGATCCAGATCGCGCATCGACATGTCGGCGGGTTTCGTCGTCATAACGCCCAGGATCTCGGGTCCGAGCGAGGACTTCAAAAAGAAGTCTTCGGCGGGTTCCGTCACGATCCGGGCGTCGGTGGGCTCGGTCGATCGGGGGTCGACGTCGGGGTACGTCACGGCCACGGCGTCGTGGAGCCACCAGCCCTTACCCTCTTCGAAGTGGGCGGAGTCCGCACGGATCATGCGCATGAGCTTCCCTTCGGGCGAAAATTCGAAGAGACGCCAGGCCCCCGTCGCGTTGCTTTCGCCCGCAATGAGGTTGCTCACGTTGATGTAGCGGTCGACCTCTTCGCCGCGCACGTTCGTCGTCACGTCGCGCACCCAGACGCCCGAGGCGTAGCCGCGGGCCCGCAGGGTGGCGTTGCGCTGCAGCGTTTGCTGCTCCTGCGCGTAGCGCTCCGACCAGGGCGAGAGGAATTCGCCCACGCCATAGGTGGCCGCAACAAGGAGCAACCCCGGCAAGAGAAGCGAGAGCGCCATGCGGGCGGGCGACATCCCCGCCACGCGCAGCACCGTGTACTCGGACGAGGCGGACCAGCGCGACATCGTATAGACCGCCGCCAAGAGGACCGCGAGCGGCATCACTTCGTAGATGCGGTCGGGGAGCACCAGGACCGTCATCAGAAGCGCAAAGCTCATCGGGTAGTCTTTGCTCACGTCGTCGAGCTGTCCGATCAACTCGAAAAACGCGAAGATCGCTACGAGGGCCGTCAGGACGAACAAGGTCGAGACGAGAATTTCTTTGGTGAACTGTCGGGTAATGACGCGCATGGCGTTACGCCTCCTTCTTCGGACGTCGGGCGGCAAGAATTTCTTTGAGTCTCCACCAGGAGCACCAGGCGGGAAGCCACCGCATCATGTAAACACGACGCACGTAAAGGAGCACCGCCAGAAGGAACGCGGTGCCGTTGAGTCCGATCAACCCCGTCCAGAACGAAATCGTCTCGTGCGACACCCAGCTTTCCGTGATCGACACCCCGTTCAAGTAGAGGATGAAGATGAGGGCGGCGAGGATCAGGTTGAGGCTGCGCCCCGCACGGGGACTCGTGCAGGAAAGGGGTACGGCGAGGAGAACGAGGTTCAGGGCCGCCAGGGGCCAGGAGAGGCGCCAGAGGAGCTCCCCTTGGAATTCGGGCGTGGGGCTTGCAAGGAGCACCGTGAGGGGCTGACTCGAGACGCGCGAAGCCCGGAACGTCTGATCGACCTTGATGTCGACGCGGATCCCGTAGGTGTCGAATTCGAGCACGCGGGTCTGCGCGGAATCCTTCTGCGTTTCGTAGCGACGGCCGTTGTTGAGGACGATGTAGCGGTCGCCCTCTTCGTTGATTTCAATCGAGCCGCCTTCGGCCATCACGGTCGACTCTTTGTCGAGACCCGCTTCGGCCACGAAAATGCGTCCCACGCGGTTCGGGGCATCGCCCGCCGACTCGATGAAGAAAACCCGGCGACCGCCCATCGTTTCGATGAAACGCCCCGGAGCAATCGCATTCACTTCGTCACGCTGCTGATACTGCGTGCGGATCATTTCCGTCTGAGACCGCGCCCAGGGCGAAATGAAGAGCGACAAAAGCGCGATGACCGCCACGAGCGGAAGCGCGAAGCGCAAAACGGGGCCGATCCAGGAGAGGAGCGACCGGCCGCCCGAGGAAAACCAAACCACCATTTCGTTGTCCTGCCACCAGCGCATGAGCGTCATCAGCACGGCCGCAAAGAGCGACACCGCCAAGAGGGGCGGCAGGTTCGTGAGCGCGTTGTAGAGCACCATCTGCAGGACCGCCGCGTTGTCGATGCGTCCGCCCGCGGCAAGGCTCAGGATGCGCACCATGCCGACGGCAATGACGATGGTGAAGAGTACGGTGAAGACCCCGCCCGCGCTGTTGGCGAATTCGGAGACCTGGGAACGCTTGAAGATCATGAGTGTCGTCGTTCGAGTTCGATCGGCAACGAGTGGGCTGCCCGTTGTCGCGAAGCGCACGGGCCGCCCCCTCCGTCGCCTTGAAGGGTGTCTCGATTGTAGTCGAGAACCGGAGCGGTTCGTCCTCTCAAGAGTTTTCAGACAAAACAAAAACCCCCGGCACCGAAGTACCGAGGGTTCTTGAATGGGGAGTCTGGCGATGTTCTACTTTCACCGGAAATACAACCGACTATCATCGACGCTAAGGCGTTTCACTGTCCTGTTCGGAATGGGAAGGAGTGGGGCCACCTCGCTATGGTCGCCAGACAAAACTTTGAATTTTGTACGGAATCGAAATGAAGCGGGCTGCGATGCCCATCGATTTCGAAGTTCTCTCCGACAGGAGAAAAGCTTCACGGTTATAGGATCAAGCTGCACGAGCAATTAGTATTGGTTAGCTCAACGCCTCACAGCGCTTACACACCCAACCTATCAACGTCCTGGTCTCGAACGACTCTTTAGGGAGGTCAAGCCTCCAGGAAGACTTATCTTCAGGCAAGTTTCCCGCTTAGATGCTTTCAGCGGTTATCTCTTCCCGACATAGCTACCCGGCGATGCCACTGGCGTGACAACCGGTACACCAGAGGTCAGTCCACTCCGGTCCTCTCGTACTAGGAGCAGCCCCCGTCAATCTTCCAACGCCCACGGCAGATAGGGACAAAACTGTCTCACGACGTTTTAAACCCAGCTCACGTACCTCTTTAAATGGCGAACAGCCATACCCTTGGGACCGGCTACAGCCCCAGGATGAGATGAGCCGACATCGAGGTGCCAAACACCGCCGTCGATATGAACTCTTGGGCGGTATCAGCCTGTTATCCCCAGAGTACCTTTTATCCGTTGAGCGATGGCCCTTCCATACAGAGCCACCGGATCACTATGACCTACTTTCGTATCTGCTCGACTTGTCGGTCTCGCAGTCAAGCACGCTTTTGCCATTGCACTATCAGCACGATTTCCGACCGTACCTAGCGTACCTTCGCACTCCTCCGTTACCCTTTAGGAGGAGACCGCCCCAGTCAAACTGCCTACCATGCACGGTCCCCGATCAGGATGACTGACCTAGGTTAGAACCTCAAACAAATCAGGGCGGTATTTCAAGGACGACTCCGCGAGAACTGGCGTCCTCGCTTCACAGTCTCCCGCCTATCCTACACAGATCGGTTCAAAGTCCAATGCAAAGCTACAGTAAAGGTTCATGGGGTCTTTCCGTCTAGCCGCGGGGAGATTGCATCATCACAAACACTTCAACTTCACTGAGTCTCAGGAGGAGACAGTGTGGCCATCGTTATGCCATTCGTGCAGGTCGGAACTTGCCCGACAAGGAATTTCGCTACCTTAGGACCGTTATAGTTACGGCCGCCGTTTACTGGGACTTCGATCAGGAGCTTGCACCCCATCAATTAATCTTCCAGCACCGGGCAGGCATCACACCCTATACGTCGACTTTCGTCTTTGCAGAGTGCTGTGTTTTTAGTAAACAGTCGCAGCCACCGATTCTCTGAGACCTCTTCACGCTCCGGGTGTTTCTCCCTTCACGCTACCAAGGCACACCTTATCCCGAAGTTACGGTGTCAATTTGCCGAGTTCCTTCTCCTGAGTTCTCTCAAGCGCCTGAGCATATTCAGCTCGCCCACCAGTGTCGGTTTGCGGTACGGTCCCGCCAAGCTGGAGCTTAGAGGCTTTTCCTGGAAGCACATCCAATCACTTCGGTTCCGTAGAACCTCGATCCTTCGCCTCGGAAATTCGTCGACGGATTTGCCTGTCGACTTCCTACGCTCGGAAACCGGGACTTCCAACACCCGGATGATCTTCAATACTCCGTCCCCCCTTCGCACTTGGCGGCGGTCAAGGAATATTAACCTTGTTCCCATCAGCTACGCTTCTCAGCCTCGCCTTAGGGGCCGACTCACCCTGCTCCGATGAACGTAGAGCAGGAAACCTTGGGCTTACGGCGAGCGGGCTTTTCACCCGCTTTAACGTTACTCATGTCAGCATTCGCACTTCCGATACCTCCAGCAACCTTTGCAAGTCACCTTCGCAGGCTTACGGAACGCTCCCCTACCACGCACATTGCTGTGCATCCGCGGCTTCGGTTATTGACTTAGCCCCGTTACATCTTCCGCGCAGGAAGACTCGATCAGTGAGCTATTACGCTTTCTTTGAAGGATGGCTGCTTCTAAGCCAACTTCCTGACTGTCTTAGCCTTCCCACTTCGTTTTCCACTTAGTCAATATTAGGGACCTTAGCCGGCGGTCTGGGTTGTTTCCCTTTTGAGTCCGGACGTTAGCACCCGGTGCTCTGTCTCCCGTGCTCAAACTTCCAAGTATTCGGAGTTTGCCATGGTTTGGTAAGACGCCATGTCCCCCTAGCCATAACAGTGCTCTACCCCCTGGAGTCATACACGAGGCACTACCTCAATAGTTTTCGGGGAGAACCAGCTATCTCCAGATTTGTTTAGCCTTTCACCCCTATCCACAGCTCATCCGCTAATTTTGCAACACTAGTCGGTTCGGTCCTCCAGTGTGTGTTACCACACCTTCAACCTGGCCATGGATAGATCATCTGGTTTCGGGTCTACGCCCAACGACTGAATCGCTCTGTTCGAACTCGCTTTCGCTGCGCCTCCCCTATACGGTTAAGCTTGCCATTGAACGTAAGTCGCTGACCCATTATGCAAAAGGTACGCAGTCACCCCTTACGAGGCTCCTACTGTTTGTATGTATGCGGTTTCAGGATCTATTTCACTCCCCTCCCGGGGTTCTTTTTACCTTTCCTTCACAGTACTGGTTCACTATCGGTCGATCACGAGTATTTAGCCTTGGAGGATGGTCCCCCCGTCTTCAGACAGGATGTCACGTGTCCCGCCTTACTTGTCGTGTTCTTAGTACCATGACTGCGATTTCCCGTACGGGGCTGTCACCCTCTATAGCCGAACTTTCCAGATCGTTCCGGTATCGAAGTCATTATCAAACACAGGGCTTCTCCGATTTCGCTCGCCGCTACTTTCGGAATCTCGGTTGATTTCTTTTCCTGCGGTTACTTAGATGTTTCAGTTCACCGCGTTCGCCTTCATAACCTATGTATTCAGTTATGAATACCTGTAAAACAGGTGAGTTTCCTCATTCGGAGACCTGTGGATCAAAGCTTATTTGCCAGCTCCCCACAGCTTTTCGCAGGCTGTCACGTCCTTCATCGCCTGTGATCGCCAAGGCATCCACCACATACACTTAGTCACTTGATCCTATAACTCTGAAGCCTTTTGCCTTCAAAGCTACAAGCAACCTGTAACGTGTTTCGCTGTTTCTCTGATTTATGTCGGTTCTTGAGAACTTCATGAAATCAAATGAATGCAATCACAACCCTCAACTGCTGCATCTCCGACCCTCTCATCAAGAGCCGGCGCATTCAGTTGAACGCTTCATTTCTTTTCCAAATTTTTAAAGAACATTCCTGTCTTCGAAAATCATTTCAACGACACGGATAAGTGTGAACACCGTGAAGAGCGGCAGGCCGTTCGGACTTGCTCTCTTTAAAGGAGGTGATCCAGCCGCACCTTCCGGTACGGCTACCTTGTTACGACTTCACCCCAG